>JAUNPJ010000004.1 GCA_030536755.1 Eubacteriales bacterium
AGAAAAAGCAAGAAAATCGACATGCCTGTGCGGTGGTATCCCTCCCGGGCGAGTGCAGGTCATGTGGAAAGACTCCGGAAGTTATCGACCCGAAAACCCTGCCGTTTGAAAGTGTTACGTTGACCAGGAAAGTGGTGCACATACGACCACCCCGACAAACAGGAATTTCAGCCTTTGGGATAGAACTATTATATTCGAGGGATATAAGAAAGTCAAAGTGAAAGTAGCCGGGACAGGTACCTGTCCCCTGTCCGAAGAAAATGTTTGAAACTTTTCGACAAATACTTTATAATGGATAGATAATATTGAATAAGAGGAGGAAATATTATGAAATTGTACGAGAAAGGTGTGTACCTGGTACACGGTACTGAGATTGTAGAAGATCCTGCGGCTGCCGGTCTTACAACTTCTCAGGAAGAAGCAGCAAAAAATACCATTGCCTATGGCATTTTGAAAGAACACAATACCAGCGGCAACATGGAGAAACTGCAGATTAAGTTTGATAAACTGACATCTCATGACATTACCTTTGTAGGTATTATTCAGACAGCGCGTGCGTCTGGTCTGGAGAAATTCCCGGTTCCCTATGTTCTGACCAACTGTCACAACTCTCTTTGTGCAGTAGGAGGAACAATCAACGAGGATGATCATATGTTTGGTCTTACCTGTGCGAAAAAATACGGCGGCATGTATGTTCCGCCTCATCAGGCTGTTATTCACCAGTTTGCGCGTGAGATGCTGGCAGGCTGCGGAAAAATGATTCTTGGTTCTGACAGCCATACCCGCTATGGTGCACTTGGTACGATGGCTATGGGCGAGGGCGGTCCTGAGCTGGTAAAACAGCTTCTGGAGCAGACCTATGATATCAATATGCCGGGTGTGGTAGGTGTTTATCTGAAAGGTGCACCGATTCCAGGTGTAGGACCGCAGGACGTGGCACTGGCTATCATCGGAAAAGTATTTGAAAACGGTTATGTAAAGAATAAAGTTATGGAATTTGTCGGACCTGGTGTTTCCAGTCTGTCTGCAGATTTCCGTATTGGAATCGACGTTATGACAACAGAGACCACCTGTTTATCTTCCATCTGGAGAACTGATGAGAAGATTCAGGAATTCTTTGAGATCCATGGAAGAAGCGAAGAATACAAAGAGCTGAATCCTGGAGATGTGGCTTACTATGACGGCATGATCGAGATCGACTTAAGCGAGATTCGACCAATGATCGCAATGCCGTTCCACCCAAGCAATACATATACCATCGATGAGGTAAATGAAAATCTCGAAGACGTGCTCAACGACGTAGAAAAACGTGCGATGGTAAGTCTGGACGGCAAAGTAGACTTCACTCTGAAGAATAAAGTGATTGACGGCAAATTGTATGTAGATCAGGGTATTATTGCCGGATGTGCCGGCGGTGGATTTGAAAATATCTGTGATGCGGCAGATATTCTGCGCGGCGCAAGTATTGGAAATGATAAGTTTACTTTAAGCGTATATCCTGCAAGTACACCGATTTATATGGAACTTGCCAAGAATGGAGTTCTGGCTGATTTGATTCAGACAGGTGCTGTTGTAAAAACTGCATTCTGCGGTCCATGTTTCGGTGCAGGTGATACACCGGCAAACAATGCGTTTAGTATCCGTCATTCTACAAGAAACTTCCCGAACCGTGAAGGTTCTAAGATTCAGAATGGCCAGATTTCCTCTGTGGCTCTTATGGATGCGCGTTCCATCGCAGCGACAGCCGCAAACAAAGGCTTCCTGACACCTGCGACAGAATTTGCGGGAGAGTACAGACATCCGCAGTATTTCTTTGACAAGACAATTTATGAAAATCGTGTATTTGACAGTCATGGTGTGGCTGATCCGGAGACTGAGATTCAGTTTGGTCCAAACATCAAAGACTGGCCGCAGATGCCTGCACTGGCAGATAACCTGGTATTGAAGGTCGTATCTGAGATTCACGATCCTGTTACAACAACGGATGAACTGATTCCATCCGGCGAAACTTCTTCTTATCGTTCCAATCCGCTGGGACTGGCTGAGTTTGCTCTTTCCAGAAAAGACCCGGCTTATGTGGGACGTGCGAAAGAAGTGCAGAAAGCGGAGAAGGCAATTCAGGCAGGAGAGTGTCCGGTGGATGCGCTTCCGGAGCTGAAGCCTGTCATGGATACGATTAAGAAAGCGTATCCGGAAGTAGGAAAAGACAATCTTGGCGTTGGAAGTACGATTTTTGCAGTAAAACCTGGCGATGGTTCTGCACGTGAGCAGGCGGCATCCTGCCAGAAGGTTCTTGGCGGATGGGCAAACATTGCCAACGAATATGCGACAAAGAGATATCGTTCCAACCTGATCAACTGGGGTATGCTTCCATTCCTGATTCCGGCTGGAGATCTTCCGTTCAAAAACGGCGATTACATTTTTGTTCCGGATGTGAAAAAAGCTGTGGAAGAGAAAGCTGACAGCATCAAGGCTTATGTGGTTGGCGAGGAACTGAAAGAGTTCACAATGACTTTGGGCGAGCTGACCGACGATGAGCGCGAGATTATCCTGAAGGGTTGTCTGATCAACTATAATAGAAAATAAAAAAGCGAAAGCTGCTGTGCAGGGAGTTTCCCTTGTGCGGCAGCTTTTTTGCGCATATCTGTGAGGGTACTGAACAGATACGCGAATTGTTTGAAAAGATTAATTGCATAAACAATTTTGAAAATAAAACAATAATTAACAGTTTTAAAAATAAAAAATAGATAATTTTTACAAAATAGTATTGACAAATCGAAAAGCGTCTGCTATTATACATACATAAACAAAAACAACCAATCAGAAATCCTTTTCATAATGATAGAATATATGTTACGAAAAAGGCTGATTCAAATTTATGGAGGTATGGTCCAATGAGAACTACATGACAATTTCATCAATATGAGAGTGGTAATGCTTAACGGTTCCTGCAAGAAAGTTTCAGCAGTTGAATGAAATGTTGAAGTATCCGGAAGAAGAAAAAGGATGTACGAAATCTGCTGAATGATTGATTTGTTAGCACTCATATTGAATACTACCACAAACCTGTTACAAGTCTTTCTGATTCGTGTAAAGAAACGAATATAAGAAAAAGTGTAACTACTTGTTTTTGAACAGGAAAGACATTTTGAGATTCCTTTTCATTTGTTTTTTGTTTCCTATATAAGAATTTATTTTTACACTCAGCGAAACAAATGTCAATTTGAAGTAACGAATGATAAGAATGAATCATTGTTTATAGAAGATGATTTATGAATAAGCATCTAATCATATGGGAAATGATTTGAGAAACAAAAAAATTGAAAATGGATCGAAGCTTGCATCAGAAGAATATTTGCCATCAACAAATATTATCAAAAATATAAAATAAAAATCTTTCTAAGAGAATAAGTGTTATTTGGGTGAGATAAGATTTATTCGCGAGCAGGGATAAAATACGAAAACATAAAATTTTTTAAAAACAAAATTGAATAGTGTCAGATAACCGAGTTGGAAAATAAGATTAGAAAAACGAGGTAAACAAAAATTGAATAGTGAAGAAAATTAAGACGACCATCATTTTGCAATTAAGTGAAAATGGTGGTCGTCTTGTTTGTGTGTTTATCTCATTAAAATATAAATGAAAAATGCAATATAAATCGGTAAGATAACAGCGGCTTCTTTGCGGCTGATTTCTTTTTTGTGAAAAGCAAAAATATAAACAATGATGCTGGAACCAAGAAGAATCAGGGTATCGTATACGGTTTCAGCAGTCACTGCAATCGGATGCAGAGCTGAGGAGGAACCGAGGATCAGCAAAATGTTAAAAAGATTGGATCCTACGACATTTCCCAGTGCCAGATCACTTTCCCCTTTTTTGGCGGCCACGACAGAAGTTACGAGTTCCGGCAGGGATGTGCCGAGAGCCACAATGGTAAGACCGATGAAGTTTTCGCTCAATCCGAAGGATGCGGCGATTTTTGAAGCACAGTCAACAACGAGATCTCCGCCGTAGACAATCGCTGCAATTCCTCCGACAATATAGAGAATCGTCAGGGGTGCAGATAAAACCTGAAAATCTCCCATCTCCTGGATTTCTTTGCGGGCCTTCAGTGCGTCTTTGACGGTAGATACAACATAGGCGATAAACAATGCCAGAAGGATCAGACCCTCCACGCGTGAGAGCATGGATGCTTTTTCACCGTGATACATGGTTGGGATATACATAACCAGGAGCAGCACAGTGGCAAAGATGGAGACAGGAAAATCTTTTTTCAGCACGGAGGTCTGAATCGGCATACTCCGAATCAAAGCACTGCAGCCGATGACAACCAGCAGGTTAAACAAGTTTGATCCGACGACGTTGCTTAAAGCAAGTGCATTTTTCCCGGCGAGAGCAGCGGTGATACTGACGGAAGCCTCCGGCATACTGGTTCCGAATGCAACAATGGTCAGACCGATGATTACACTTGGGATTTTTAACAGTTTGGCAACGCTGGAACTTCCCATGACAAAGAAGTCAGCGCCCTTGATCAAAAGGACGAAGCCAAGAATGAGCAGTACATAAGTTGACATAATTCCTCCAATAATGTAAGATATAAAATTCTAAAATATTTGCAAAATAAGTATGGCAACAGATGGAACAATTGTCAAGGGAAATATGATATACTGGAGGCAGTAAAATTGTTAACGGAGGAAGAACATGCGTATTTTGAATATTCAACCATATATTCGATATGAAGATAAAGATATTCTGGTCTGTTATAAGCCGGCGGGACTGGCAGTGCAGAGTGCCCGCATGGGGCAAATGGATCTGGAGAGCCTTTTGAAAAATTATGAAGTTTCCAAAAATCCGGGACAGATGCCCTTTGTGGGAGTGGTGCATCGTCTGGACCAGCCAGTGGAAGGGCTTCTTGTATTTGGAAAAAACAGAAAGGCAGCTGCGAAATTGAATCAGAGTCTTGCGCAGGAGGGACTGGGCAAAAAATATCTGGCAGTGGTGCATGGAACTGTGAATGAGAAGGGACGGCTGGAGGATTATCTCAAAAAAGATGCACGGCAGAATGCCTCTTTTGTGGTGGAAGAGGGAACGCCGCAGAGCAAAAAAGCTGTTTTGCGTTATGCTCCTTTGAAGATAAAAGATTCGATGACTCTGGTGGAGATTGAAATTGACACGGGAAGACATCATCAGATCCGTGTGCAGATGTCGCATGCGGGAATGCCGCTTGCCGGTGATCACAAATACGGGAAAGAGGATGACGTGGATACGGTGGCACTCTGTGCACACAAAATTGCCTTCCCTCATCCTGTGACCGGCAAAAAAATGAAGTTTGAAATTCGCCCGCAGGGAGTTGTTTTTCAGTCTTTTTTGCAGATGAAGCATAAAAAAGAGGAAACACTGTCATAATAAGAGCATCAAGGCAAAAGATGCGGGAAGGTGTGTGACAGTGTGCAGGCGGGATGGAAGAGATATTTGAGTATGATAGGAATAATAGCCGGTGTATATGTGGGATTGCGGTACATATTTCCGGTTATGATTCCTTTTTTTATTGGGTGGCTGATGGCAGCCTGGATGTATCCGCGTGTATGTATGCTGGAACGAAAATTCAAGATTAAACGAAGTATCTGGGCCGGGGTTTTTATGTCCGGGGCAGCAGTGCTGACGGTGTTTCTTCTATATAAAATTGGTGTTGTATGTGCAGATCAGATAGCTGCCTGGATGGAGAAGTATCCTGCTTTTGAAGCGTATTGTGGAAAACTTATGAGAAAATGCTGTGAGGCAGTGGAAAACACAACAGGAATTTCACAGGCACGGACGCAGACATTTTTGATGGATTGTGCGGAAAAAATCAGTGACGCCTGTATTTCGGGTATGGGCAGCAAAATGTTTTTTAAAGTTATAAACTGGGCAAAAGCTATGGTTTTGGTGATCAGCGGTGCGGTCATTGCAGTTATCTCAGGCGTGTTGTTTGTAAAGGATCTGGCGGAAATCAGAAAACAGCTTCGTACGTTTCGCTTTTATCCGAAGTGGAGGCGCGTGCTGCTTCGACTGAAAGAGACCGGTGCCGCATATATGAAGGCACAGGTTATCATTATGGCAGTCATTGCGGCAATCTGTGTGGGAGTGCTTTGGATCATGAAAAACCCTTATTATCTGGTACTTGGAATCGGATTGGGCGTTATGGATGCGCTTCCCGTGATCGGTACCGGTCTGGTGACTTATCCTGCGGCGATTATTTTCTTTTTGAAGGGAGATTTGGTGATGGCGGCCGGGTTTCTGATCATTGAATTGCTGACAAGTGTGGTGAGGGAATTGATGGAACCTCGTCTGATCGGAAAAAAGGTCGGGACTTACCCGGTTGTGATCATGGCGGCCGTGTATGTCGGATTGTTTGTGTTTGGAATCTGGGGATTTGTGCTGGGACCGGTGGCACTTCTTCTGATCTATTCCATTGGGAAGGAGTGGGATATTTGGGATTAATCTGTGAAAAAAATATTAAAACTCTGGACGAAAAACAAAAAATGTGTATAATCAAAAATGTTAGAAATCCGTAAAGATAGTGTAAATAAAGAAAGTAGGAAATAAAATGAAAAAAGGATTGTTGGCATTTTTGTGTGTGGCAGCAGTTGGATTGACAGCTTTGGGATATAAGGAAGAATTACCCTCGCCTGTACAGGTGCAGGCTGGAGTTACAGTCACTCCAACGGTAAGCAGTACGGCGGCACCTGCGAAAGAAGAGGATAAAATAGAGTCACCGATTAAGATTGATACGAGTATTCCGATTGAAAAGGGAGCGCGTATCGCGGTTGTTGTAAAATCAGTCAGTACAGGTTATTGGAAAGACTTTCAGAAGAATATGGAAATGGCAGTGGATTATTTGAATCAAGCATATGGATATACAGGTGCAGATAAGATTACCATGACTTACGAAGGTCCGAAAGAGGAATCTGATGTGACAACACAGATCAATACCATTGACGCAGTGCTGGCAGAGAATCCTTCTGTATTGTGCCTGGCTGCCAGTGATGTGAATTCCTGTGAGGCTCAGTTGGAGACTGCAAAGGAAAATGGAATTCCGGTTATTATGTTTGACTCGAATGTTTCCAGTAATCTGGCGAGCGTATTTTGCGGAACAAATAATGTGAAGGCCGGGGCCACGGCAGCAGATAAGCTGTGCAGAGCAATCGGCAATGACGGTGAAGTGGCTGTGGTTGCACATGAAAATGCTGCACAGACCAGCAAGGACCGGGTGCGCGGATTCCGCAGACGCATTCAGAATAAGCATCCAAATGTAACGTTGAACTCCATTACATTTAAAAATGGAGAAGAAAAACTGGAAGATAACGTGCGTAAGGTATTGGAATCACATCCAGATCTGAAGGGGATTTTCTGTACCAATCCGGAGGCAGCGGAAACAGTGTTGAACATTTTGAAGGAATATCCGGATCGGGAAATTCAGGTAGTGGGATTTGATTCCGGAAGTATTCAGAAAAAAGCGATTGCCGAAGGTATAGAATATGGTGTGATTGCGCAAGATACTTATCAGATGGCATTTGAGACAATCTGGGCGGCGGCTTGTTCTACGGCGAAAGACGAAGAAGAAGTGCAAAATACATCGGAAAACATTTACGTAAAGCATATTTGGGTAAATCAGAAGAATTTAGAAAAAAATGAAAAATATTTATACGATTAGATAAAGCAATACAATGCACAAAAAGGCATGGGAAATTGGAGCGTGTGAAGATTTCCCATGTTTTTTTATACAAAGAAATGGACGTTTTGTAGGAAAATACAGGCAACGTGACGGATTTTGTTTGATTTTTGTCAAAGTCTATGGTAGTATTTTACTATACGCGAAAAGGTGGTGATAAGGTGGTACAGGAAACGATCAAGGTGGTACAGGAAGCTGAGGCCAAAGCGGATGAGATTCTCAAAGACGCAGGAACTCAGTGTGCCGAAATTGTGGAAGCGGCCAGGGCCGAAGCGAAACAGTTAAAAGAGGCCAAGATCAAAGAGGCCAAAGACCAGGCACAAAAAGCCATGGAAGTTTCCAAAAAGGAGTCCGATCAAACAATGGAATCTGTGGAAGCGGACATTCAGAAGGAAATTGCTGCACTCAAAAAATCCGCAGCAAAAAAGGAAGCACAGGCAATTGACGAAGTAATCGCGCAGTTGTACTAAGTGCTATTTTTGTAAGAAATTTTAAATTTCTTCAGAAAAAAGAAAAAAAGGGAAAAAAAGGAAAAAAGGAAAAGGAGGGATGCTGATATGGCAGTATTGCAGATGCAAAGATTCAGTATCTGCGCGCTGAAAAAAGACCGCAAAGCCATACTGGAAAAACTGCAGGCACTTGGTGTTATGGAAATTGACAATTCCGTGATTGAAGATGACAGCCTGCAAAAAATGGATACCGTGGAATCACGCCAGGTATTTGAAAAACAGGCAGTTATGGCGGAACATGCGCTTGATGTACTGCAAAAATATGTCCCGGAAAAAACGTCTATGCTGAGTTCTCTTGAGGGGAAGAAGCAGGTCAATCACTGGGAGTATGAGAAAATCGTACAAAACCGTGATGTGATGAGCAAAAGAGCCAGAGAGCTTGTAAACCTCAACAAGGAAATCTCAGAAAACAATGCTAATGTGGTGAAACTGGAGAACCAGATCGAATCACTTGCTCCATGGATGTCTCTGGAAGTTCCCATGACTTATCGTGGAACACGTTCTACGGCATTTTTCGTAGGAACGATGTCGAGATCTATGACTATGGAGGAGATACGTACGGCGGTGGCAGAACATGCCCCTGATTTGGACGCCTATGACGTAACGATTCTGTCGGCTGATAAGGATTTGACCTATTTGGCAGTTGTCTGTCTCAGAAAAGATGCAGACAAGCTGGAAGATGCACTTCGGGCATCAGGTTTTGCCAGACCATCTCAGATGGTAAGTAAGGTTCCGTCGGAACTGAAAAAGAATCTGGAAGAACAGATTCAACAATTGAACTCGAAAACAAAACAGATTGAGAGCCAGATCGCGGAATACAAAGATTATCGAAATGATCTTCGGTTATTTGTAGATTATTATCGCATTCGTGCGGAAAAATATCAGATTCTCGGTCAGATTCCTCAGTCAAAGCAAACCTTCTTTATCAGCGGCTATGTGCCGGAAGGTGCAGTACCCTTATTAAGGGAAAAAATAGAAAACGCGTATAACTGCACAGTGGATATAGAAGAGATAAAAGAAGAGGAGGAGCCTCCGGTACTTTTGAAGAACGGAAAGATTTCTTCAGCAGTAGAAGGAGTTCTGGAATCTTACGGACTTCCTCATAAAGGAGAGGTAGATCCGACGCAGATTATGTCTGTGTTTTACATTGTGTTATTTGGTATGATGCTGTCAGATGCAGCTTATGGACTGCTTGTGTCGGTGGTATGCTTCGTTGCGCTGAAAAAATTCCCGCGTATGGCAGAAGGATTGGCAAAATCCATCCGTCTGTTCATGTACTGTGGAATTTCCACTCTGGTTTGGGGTGTATTGTTCGGCGGTTACTTCGGAAACGTTGTCGATATCGTATCGGAAGTATACTTTGGACATAAAGTCGTGATACCTGCTCTGTGGTTTGTGCCATTGAACAATCCGATGAAACTTCTGATTTTCTCACTGGGACTCGGTATTGTTCATCTGTTCTTTGGTCTTGGGCTGAAAGGTTACAGCTATATCAAGAGCAAAGATTACATGGGATTTTTGTGTGATGTGGTATTCTGGTATATGCTTCTTGTCGGACTGTTGCTGATGCTGATTCCGTCCGATCTGTTTGCATCAATCGCACAGGCAAAAATCGTATTCCCGCCATTTGTGAATCTGCTTGCCAAAGTACTTGCCATTGCCGGTGCTGTAGGGCTTTTGCTCTTTGCCGCACGCGACAATAAAAACTTTGGACTGCGTCTCGCACTTGGTGCATATGAACTGTATAACATTACCGGATGGTTAAGTGATGTACTTTCTTATTCTCGTCTTCTTGCATTGGGACTGGCTACCGGAGTTATTGCTTCCGTAGTAAACCAGATGGGAAGTATGATGGGAACGAGCATCCTTGGTGTGATCGGCTTTATCGTGGTATTTATTGTGGGACATACCTTAAACCTTGCCATCAACCTTCTGGGTGCGTATGTGCATACCAATCGTCTTCAGTTTGTAGAGTTCTTTGGAAAATTCTACGAAGGCGGCGGAAGACCATTCAATCCATTTAAACAAAATACAAAATATGTTGATATTAAGGAGGAAAATTAACTCATGAGTGAATTAGGAATTGTTTACGCATTATTAGGAGCAGCTATCGCAGTGCTTTTAGCAGGTGCAGGATCCTCAATCGGTGTAGGTATTGCAGGACAGGCAGCCGCTGGTGTTGTTACAGAAGATCCAAGTAAATTTGCAAAAGTTTTGATCATGCAGCTTCTGCCAGGTACACAGGGTATCTATGGACTGCTGGTTGGTTTCATCACTTTATCTAAAGTTGGTCTGTTAGGCGGACAGGTAGCAGCAATTACCCCGCAGACAGGTCTTATGATTCTTGCAGCTTGTCTGCCAATCGGAATCGTTGGTTTGATTTCCGGTAAATATCAGGGAAAAACATCCGCAGCATCCATCGGTATTGTAGCAAAGAAACCGGATCAGTTCGGTAAAGCAATGCTGTTCCCTGCAATGGTTGAGACATACGCTATTTTGGCGCTGCTGATCTCTATCCTGGCAGTTTCCAACATTCCGGTTTAATACTAAGAATCAATGGATAAGGAGAGCTTGAGAATGACTGGATTAGATAAAATGGTAAACCAGATTCTGGATGAAGCGAAGAACTCCGCCAATGCAAAGATTGAAGAAGCCAACTCTCAGGCAGAGGCTTTGAAGGCAGAAGCGTTAGAGGAGGCAAAGTCCCTTGTGGCTGAAATCTCCAGACAGTCTGACGCAGACATTGCCAACTATAAAGAAAGAGTGAAATCAGCATCCGACTTAAAGCGCAGAACAGCGATTCTGGCTGCAAAACAGGAAATGATTTCACAGGTAATAGATAAGGCTTATGCAAAATTCTGTGCAAAGGATGGCGATGCTTATTTCAAGACATTAAAGGAAATGCTCAAGAAATTCGCACAGCCTTTAGAGGGAGAAATCTATTTTTCTTCTGAAGATCTGAAGAGACTGCCGGACGGTTTTGCGGATGAGGCTGCAAAGATTGCCAAATCCAAAGGCGGAAAGCTGACCGTGGCAAAAGAAGCAAAGAACATTGAGAAAGGATTCGTTCTTGCATACGGCGGCATCGAGGAGAATTGTTCCTTTAAAGCGATGTTTGACGCAAAACGGGATGAATTACAGGATCAGGTACAAAAAATATTATTTTCGTAGAAGCGTAACCAAATAAAGGAGGATTTATCATGTCTGATATGGAATTTACCTACGCGGTTGCGCGCATACGTGCTTTGGAAGTGTCGCTGTTGTCCTCTTCTGTGATCGAGCAGCTGATTGCCTGCCCGACAGAGGAAAGCTGCCTGCAGCTTCTGGCAGAAAAAGGCTGGGGAGACAGTGATACACCTTTGGTTGCAGAGGCGATGCTGACGAGAGAGACGGAGAAAATCTGGGAGACGATGCGTGATATGCGCATTGATATGTCTGTGTTTGACGTACTGTCTTACCCGAATCTTTTCCATAATCTGAAAGCAGCCATCAAAGAAGTGTGCTCCAAAGAGAAACATCCGGGAATCTACTTTGAGGACTGTGCAATCTCCGGCGAGGAGATGGTCAACATCATCAAAGAGAAGGATTTTTCCAGACTGCCGGCTTCCATGGCAAATGCTGCCCAGGAGGCTTATGAGACACTGCTGCATACAAGGGACGGTCAGTTATGTGATGTAATTATTGATAAGGCCACTTTGGAGGCCATTTATCAGGCGGGAAAAGAAGCAGAAGCTGATATCATCAGAAATTATGCCGAAGATACCGTTGCCGTGGCAAATATAAAGATAGCCGTGCGTTCACAGAAAACCGCAAAATCCATGGAATTTATGAAACGGGCGATGGTGGAATGTGAAAGCCTGAGTATCGATCAGCTGGCAAAAGCTGCGTTAAACAGCATGGATGCCATCTGTGAATATCTTTCAGGAACCGCATATGCGGAAGGTGCCAAGGCGCTGGCAGATTCTGCGTCTGCATTTGAGCGCTGGTGTGACAACCGCATCATTCATACCATTCAGCCGCAGAAATATAACGCATTTTCCGTGGGACCACTCGTTGCTTATGTGCTGGCCCGCGAAAATGAGATCAAGACGGTGCGAATCATTCTTTCCGGTAAGGCGAATAACCTTCCAGAAGATTCAATCCGGGAAAGGGTAAGGGAAATGTATGTATAAAATTGCAGTTATGGGCGATTACGACAGCATTTATGGCTTCGCTGCAGTGGGACTGGATACGTTTGCCCTCACCGAGGTGAAAAAAGCAGAGAAGCAGATACATGACCTGGCTGCTGCCGGTTATGCTGTAATTTACATTACAGAAGACTGGGCACAGCAGTTGACTCATGTCATCGACAAGTATAAAGACCAGATGCTGCCTGCAGTGATCCAGATTCCTGGTGTGTCCGGAAATACTGGAGAAGGTGTAGAGAATGTCAAGAAATTTGTAGAACAGGCAGTTGGATCGGATATACTGTTTTCACAGAACAGCTAACGAAAATGTTTATGTTAGCTGAAAATTTTAGGAAGGTGTGTGATTTGTCCAAATGAGTAAAGGAACGATAAAGAAAGTGGCCGGACCACTGGTTATCGCTGAGGGCATGAGAGACGCCAACATGTTTGACGTGGTTCGTGTAAGTAACCAGCGACTGATCGGTGAGATCATCGAGATGCACGGGGATGAGGCATCTGTTCAGGTATACGAAGAGACTTCCGGACTGAAACCGGGCGAGCCGGTAGAATCCATGGAAGTACCTCTTTCCGTAGAATTGGGACCTGGACTGATCGCCAGCATCTACGATGGTATTCAGAGACCACTGGATGATATTATGAAAGTAACCGGAGGCAACAGCCTGAAGAGAGGTGTTGAGGTTCCGGCGCTGAAAAGAGACAAAAAGTGGAACTTCGTACCTGTTGCAAAGGTCGGAGATGAAGTAGAAGGCGGAGACGTACTTGGTACCGTAAAAGAGACCATCGTTGTGGAACAGAAGATCATGGTTCCGCCAAATGTAAAAGGTAAAGTCAAAGAAATTAAATCCGGTGAGTTTACCGTAGAAGATGTTGTATGTGTACTGGAGACAGCAAACGGAGACAAAGAGCTGACCATGATGCAGAAATGGCCGGTTCGTAAAGGTCGTCCTTATCAGAAAAAGCTTCCTCCAAAACAGCCGCTCGTAACAGGACAGCGAGTTGTTGACTGTATGTTCCCGATTGCCAAAGGTGGTGTGGCTGCCGTTCCGGGACCTTTCGGAAGCGGTAAGACGGTTATTCAGCATCAGCTTGCAAAATGGGCAGAGGCTGATATCGTGGTTTACATCGGATGCGGCGAGCGTGGAAACGAGATGACCGACGTACTGAACGAGTTCCCGGAACTGAAGGACCCGAAAACAGGCGAGTCCCTGATGGAGAGAACTGTACTGATCGCCAACACATCTGATATGCCTGTTGCAGCCCGTGAGGCTTCTATTTATACAGGTATTACCATCGCTGAGTATTTCCGTGACATGGGCTATTCCGTAGCGCTGATGGCGGACTCCACCTCCCGTTGGGCTGAGGCTCTTCGAGAGATGTCTGGACGTCTGGAAGAGATGCCTGGTGAGGAAGGTTATCCTGCTTATCTGGGAAGCCGTCTGGCACAGTTCTACGAGAGAGCTGGTCATGTCATCAACCTCGGAAAAGATGGCAGAGAAGGTGCACTGACAGCCATCGGTGCCGTATCTCCTCCAGGTGGAGATATTTCCGAGCCGGTATCCCAGGCAACACTTCGTATCGTAAAAGTGTTCTGGGGACTGGATTCCAACCTGGCTTACAAACGTCACTTCCCGGCGATTAACTGGCTGACCAGTTATTCTCTGTATCTGGATGATATGGGACCATGGTTCAACGCAAACGTGGCAGAAGACTGGATGAAGCTTCGTCAGGAAATGATGAGTCTGCTTCAGGACGAGGCAGAATTGGAAGAAATCGTTAAGATGGTAGGTATGGATGCACTTTCTCCGACTGACCGTCTGAAGATGGAAGCAGCGCGCTCTATTCGTGAGGACTTCCTGCATCAGAACTCTTTCCATGAAATTGATACCTATACTTCACTGGAAAAACAGCACAATATGATGAAACTGGTTCTGGCATTTTATAACGAATCCCTGGAAGCACTGGACAAAGGTGCGGACATCAACCAGCTGATCAAAATGACTGTTCGTGAGAGAATCGGACGTTACAAATATACACTGGACGAGAATCTCACAAGTGAGTATGAAGCAATTACAAATGAATTGGCAGTAGAAATTGCCGGTACAATCGGAAAGGAGGACCTGTAAAATGCCAAAAGAGTATAGAACCATACAGGAAGTAGCCGGTCCTTTGATGCTGGTACGCGGCGTTGAAGATGTTGCTTACGATGAACTGGGAGAAATCGAGCTGGCATCCGGCGAGACACGTCGATGCAAAGTTCTGGAGATCAACGGAAACGATGCTCTGGTACAGCTGTTCGAGGACTCCACAGGTATTAACTTATCAAACAGTAAAGTACGTTTCCTGGGACGAAGCATGGAGCTTGGTGTATCCGAGGATATGCTGGGACGTGTCTTTGACGGTCTGGGCCGCCCGATCGATGATGGTCCGGAAATCCTTCCAGAGGAACGCCGTGATATTAACGGTCTGCCAATGAACCCGGCAGCCAGAAGCTATCCGGAAGAGTTTATTCAGACAGGTGTATCTGCCATTGATGGTCTGAATACACTGGTTCGTGGTCAGAAGCTTCCGATCTTCTCTGCATCCGGTCTGCCTCATGCACAGCTGGCAGCTCAGATTGCGAGACAGGCAAGAGTACGCGGCACAGACGAGCAGTTCGCCGTTGTATTTGCAGCGATGGGTATCACCTTCGAGGAATCCAACTTCTTCGTTGAGTCCTTCAAAGAGACAGGAGCGATCGACAGAACTGTTTTGTTTGTAAACCTGGCAAATGACCCGGCTGTAGAGCGTATTGCCACACCACGTATGGCACTGACTGCAGCAGAGTTCCTTGCTTTTGAGAAAAATATGCACGTACTGGTTATCCTGACTGATATCACCAACTACGCCGATGCTCTTCGTGAGGTATCTGCCGCACGTAAAGAGGTTCCGGGACGTCGTGGATATCCGGGATACATGTACACCGACCTGGCGACTCTTTATGAGCGTGCCGGACGTCAGAATGGAAAGAACGGAAGTATCACGATGATTCCGATTCTGACCATGCCTGAGGATGACAAGACGCATCCAATCCCTGACCTGACAGGATATATCACAGAGGGTCAGATCATCCTGAGCCGTGATCTGTACAGAAGAGGTATCACACCGCCAATTGATGTACTGCCGTCTCTGTCCCGTCTGAAAGATAAAGGTATCGGCGAAGGCAAGACACGTGCGGACCACTCCAACACCATGAACCAGTTGTTCTCCGCTTATGCCCGTGGTAAAGAGGCGAAAGAGCTGATGGTAATCCTTGGTGAGGCTGCGCTGTCTGATATCGACCTGATCTACGCAAAATTTGCGGATGCATTCGAGAAAGAGTATGTATCTCAGGGGTACGATGCAAACCGTGACATTGAGGAAACACTTAAGATCGGCTGGAAATTACTCTCCATCCTTCCACGAAGCGAACTGAAACGTATCGATGATAAATTCCTCGATGAGTACTATGGCAAATATTAATTTGCCGTGGTACTCACAAAGAAACCATTCATTGATTCAGTAATTGCAGAAAGAAGGTGAACGGATTTGGCATCTACGCAGGTGAACCCAACCCGTATGGAGCTGACCAAGCAGAAGAAAAAGCTGAAGACAGCTGTTCGAGGCCATAAGCTCCTGAAGGATAAACGAGACGAATTGATGCGTCAGTTTTTGGACCTGGTTCGTGAAAACATGGAACTGCGTCTGAAAGTAGAGGCCGGCATCCGCTCTGCAAATACCAATTTTGTCATCGCCAAGGCAGGAATGTCGGAACAGACATTGAAGACCGCACTGATGACACCGAAGCAGGAAGTTTATCTGGATGTAGACAAGAAGAACGTCATGAGTGTTGATATTCCGGTACTGGAGTACAAGACAAGAACTTCTGACGCCAATGACATCTACTCCTATGGATTTGCATTTACCTCCAGTGACCTGGACGGTGCTGTAAAATCACTGGCAGATATACTGCCGGATATGCTGAGACTTGCAGAGATTGAGAAAGCCTGCCAGTTAATGTCGGCGGAGATTGAGAAAACCCGCCGTCGTGTAAATGCCCTGGAACATGTAATTATCCCTGAGGCGAAGGCCAACATCAAATACATTACCATGAAGCTGGACGAGAATGAGCGTTCTACGCAGATCCGTCTGATGAAGGTAAAAGATATGATGCTGGAAGAAGCGCACCAGTTCAAGGAGAAAGCAAAAGAGCGGGCATCCGAAAACGCATAAAAAAGAAAAGAAGCATCCCTTATGGAGCTTTTCCATAAGAGGATGCTTTTGATTTGTGTACAAATGCGGTACGCTGACACACTAATGTGATAAAATGCACAAAAAACGAGCTGTATTTTCTTAAAATATTGACAAAATAACGAGAAAAATATAAAATATAAGGAACAAATCGAATCAAATTTCCTATATTGTGTAAAGGAGGCTGGAATGTGCAAATAAAAGATTTTAAGCAATTGAGAGAACAGGTAGGTTCCGCAGAGAAGAGGACAGTCGCAGTTGCGGCGGCACATGACCCGCATACGCTGGAGGCAGTTTTGAAGGCGCATGAGGAAGGCGTGCTGGATTATCTTCTGGTGGGAAAGGCACAGGAGATTCTGGAAATTGGAAAAGATCTGGGACATGAGATCTCAAGTGACTGTGTGGTAGATTCTGACAGTGACGAAGATGCGGCAAAGAAAGCCATCGGGTTGATTCACAGCGGGGATGCGGACTTTTTGCAGAAGGGAATTTTGCAGACAGCGACTCTTCTGAAGGCAGTTGTGAATAAGGAGACTGGCATTTCTCAGGGCAGACCGATGTCTCATATTGCGCTTCTGGATATTCCTTCTTATCACAAAATTCTGGGAGTCACAGATGGGGGTATGATGATTTATCCGGATCTGGAGGCGAAGAAGGCTATCGTTCACAATGCAGTGGAAATGTTCCATGGATTGGGATATGATAAGCCACTTGTTTCGGCAGTATGTTCTGTGGAAGTAGTCAATCCGAAGATGCCGGAGACGGTCGATGCGGCAGCTTTGAAGGAGGCGGCACTGCAGGGAGATTTTGGTGCGTGCTATGTCGAAGGTCCGATTTCTTTCGATTTGTCCATGAGTAAGGAATCTGCACGAATCAAAAAGTATGGAAGTCCTGTGGTAGGAGAGACGGATATTTTCCTTGTTCCAAATATTACAGTAGGAAATGTGCTGGTGAAGGCAATGGCAGAATTTGCCGGCGCTCTTATGGCCGGCTGTGTTGTCGGAGCAAAATGTCCGATCGCACTGAATTCAAGAAGTGCAGCATTCGAAGAGAAATATTATTCTCTGATGGCATGTGCGCAAATGGTTTGCAAGTAATACAAGGTACTGAACAGACAGAGTACAAAATAAACTATAAGGAGGAGTGATAGAATCATGAAACAGTTAATGACAGGCGATGAAGCAATCGCAAGAGGTGCTTATGAAGCTGGTGTGCGTCACGCATCCGCTTATCCGGGAACACCTAGTACAGAGATTCTTGAGAATCTGGCAACCTATGATGAAATATATGCAGAGTGGGCGCCAAACGAAAAGGTGGCAATGGAGTCCGGAATCGGAGCTGCGATTGCAGGTGCGAGAAGTATGGTTTCCATGAAGCACGTAGGTGTGAACGTGGCGGCAGACCCGCTGTTTACCTGGGCTTATATGGGGGTGAATGCAGGTAACGTGCTGGTATCGGCCGATGATCCTGGAATGTTTTCTTCCCAGAATGAGCAGGATAACAGAAACTACGCAAAATCTGCCAAACTGGCAATGTTCGAGCCTTCCGATTCTCAGGAATGTATCGATATGGTAAAGGCAGCCTACGAACTGAGCGAATCTTATGATACACCGGTTATGATCCGAATGACAACACGTGTCTGTCATTCCAAATCCATCGTAGAGACAGGCGAGAGAGTGGAAGTACCATTAAAGGCATGGGAGAAAAATCCTGCCAAATATGTTTGTCTTCCGGCGATTTCCAGAAAACTGCGTGTAAAACTGCAGGCAAGAATGGAAAAACTGGCAGAGTACAGTGAGACTTCTCCATTTAACAAAGTGGAGATGGGTGACACATCGGTAGGTATCATTGCTTCCGGTATCTGCTATTATTACGCAAAAGAAGTATTCGGAGATCAGGCTTCCTATCTGAAACTTGGATTTACGAATCCAATGCCGAAGAATCTGATCAAAGATTTCTGCGATCAGATGGATAAAGTTTACATACTTGAGGAAAACGATCCTTACATCGAGGAATTTGTGGAGAGACTGGGAGTAAAATGTGAATTCCATGGCAAAGATCTGTTCCCGTATACGCTGGAAATGACACCGGATGTGATCCGCAAGGCTGTATATGGCGAGGCGCTCAAAACAATCGAGTTTGACAAAGAAAAACTGATCAATCGTGCACCTACGTTCTGTGCAGGCTGCCCGCACAGAGGTCTGTTCTATCGTCTGGGCAAGAGAAAAGACATTATGGTAAGCGGAGATATCGGATGCTACACACTGGCAGCCAACAAGCCATACTCCGCACTGAATTCCACCATCTGTATGGGAGCCAGCCTCTCTGTGGCACACGGCGCTCAGAAGGCATTCAATCAGGGAGATTCCGGAAAACGTGTTGTGGGCGTGCTTGGAGATTCTACGTTCTTCCACACAGGAATCAATTCACTGATGAATACGGTTTACAACAACAGTAATACGGTTAACATCATTCTGGATAACCGCATCACAGGTATGACTGGACATCAGGATAACCCTGGAACAGGATTTACTGCAAAAGGTGAGCCGACTGCGATGCTCAAGATTGAGGATATCGTAAAGGCAATCGGAATCAAACATGTGAAAGTTGTAAATCCGAACAATTTGCAGGAAGTAGACGATGCGCTTGATGAATGTCTGGCTCTCGACGAGCCTTCTGTCATCATCACAAGATGGCCATGTGTACTGAAGAAATTCTCTGAGGCAGATAAGAGTGAATTTGATAACCTGTTCAAGACAAAGAACAGAGTAGACGAAGAGAAGTGTGTCGGCTGTAAGGCATGTCTGAAAGCCGGCTGTCCTGCAATGTCTTATGACAAAGCAGCGAAGAAGGTACGTATTAACCAGGCTTCCTGTGTCGGCTGTGATGTATGTACACAGGTATGTCCGAAAGATGCCATCGAAAAAGTGAATTAGGCAGAATGGAGGAAATCATGGCAAAAAGCATTTTATTAGTTGGTGTGGGTGGTCAGGGTACGATTCTCGCCAGCAAGATTTTAACACTTGGTCTTATGGAGGCCGGATACGATGTAAAAATGAGCGAGATTCACGGTATGTCTCAGCGTGGCGGAAGCGTATCTTCTCAGGTTCGCTACGGAGAGAAGGTATATTCACCGGTTGTGGAAAAAGGTGCTGCAGACATTGTAGTGGCTTTTGAGAAAATGGAAGCACTCCGTGCGCTGGATTATCTGAAAGAGGACGGCGTTTTAGTTGTAAACGATGTGGAGATTCCATCCATGTCTGTCATCGTGGGAGATGAAGATTATCCTGCAGATGTACTGGATGAAATTGGAAAACATGTAAAAGAAAAAGTAGTCAATGCGACAAAGCTTGCGACAGAGCTTGGCAATGAAAAAGCAGCGAACATCATTCTTCTCGGAACGATTATCAAATCCATGGGACTTGAGGACATCAACTGGGATGCGATTTTGGAGGCGAATATCAAACCAAAATTTGTAGAATTAAATAAAAAAGCTCTCAAAGTAGGAATGGAAGCTGTATAAGATGAAAAAATAGAATCGGAGGGAGAGGAGTCCAGATTCCGGGACTCCTCTGGGAGCTCGCGAAAGGAGTGGTTTTATGCAGGAACGGGAAAAATTTGGTTCACGATTGGGATTTATTCTGGTTTCCGCAGGATGCGCAGTCGGATTAGGTAATGTCTGGAAGTTCCCGTACATGTGTGGACAGTACGGTGGAGCGGCCTTTATTCTCATCTATCTGGTATTTTTGGCAATCCTTGGATTTCCCATTATGGTATGTGAATTTTCGGTAGGTCGCGGAAGTCAGAAAAGCTGTGCGACTTCATTCAAAGAACTGGAACCGGAAGGTTCGAAATGGCATAATTTCGGATACTTTGGTATGGCAGGAAATTATGTGCTGATGATGTTTTACACGATGGTTGCAGGATGGATGCTGTATTACTGTTTCCGTTCATTGAGAGGTGAATTTACACAAACAGCACTGAGCGCAGATCAGGTTGCAGAGAAATTTAGCGGTATGCTTGCATCACCGGGAACACTGACTTTATGGATGATCATTGCAGTTGTGCTTGCATTTGGAATCTGTTCTCTCGGTGTACAAAAAGGCGTAGAGAAAATCACAAAAGTAATGATGCTTTGTCTTCTTGGACTGATTGTGGTTCTTGCGGTGCACTCCGTCCTTCTTCCGGGCGCCGGGGCCGGTGTGAAGTTTTATCTGGTGCCGGATTTTGCTGCCATGAAGGAAAAGGGAATCGGAAACGTGATTTTCGGGGCGATGTCTCAGGCATTCTTTACGCTGAGTATCGGTATCGGTTCGATGGCGATTTTTGGAAGCTATCTTGACAAAGACCGTTCTCTCACAGGAGAGACTGTCAGCATCACACTGCTGGATACGTTTGTAGCATTGATGGCAGGTCTGATTATTATTCCGGCATGCTTCTCTTTCGGCATTGAGCCGGGAGCGGGTCCATCTCTGATTTTTATTACGCTGCCGAATATTTTTAATCAGATGGCTGGCGGAAGAATCTGGGGAACACTGTTTTTCCTGTTCCTGTCCTTTGCGGCATTATCAACGGTTATTGCCGTATTTGAAAACATCATCTCCTTTGCGATTGACCTTTGGGGATGGGAGAGAAAGAAAGCGGTAGCAGTCAATATCGTTGCCATTATTGTGTTGTCGATGCCATGTATCCTTGGATTTAATGTGTTGTCCGGTATCGAGCCTCTGGGACCGGGAACTGCAATCATGGATATGGAAGATTTCCTGGTATCCAACAATCTTCTGCCTTTGGGATCTCTTGTATATCTGGGCTTTTGTACCAGCCGTTATGGATGGGGATGGAAGAACTTTATCAAGGAAGCCAATGCAGGTCAGGGAATGGGATTCCCGGAGATTCTCAAGGGATACATGACGTATATCCTTCCGATTATTGTAGTTGTGATCTATCTGAAAGGTTACTATGATATGTTTGCACCGAAGGGAATGAAATACCTGATTCCGTGGATGATCGTGGCATTTGCATTCCTGGGACTGATCGGATGGTTTGCCTTCGGAGGAAAACGCAACGAAGCAAAAGAAAACGAAATACGAATGAAATAGTGTTACTGTTCACACGGCACTATCCCGCGAGGTGTTTTGGCATGAATATGCCAAAATCCCGAGACATACAAGCCAAAATTCCATTGCCGAAGGCAATCTGGAATGAATTTTGGCTAAGTTACTGTGAACGGAGTGAACAGTAATGAAATAGTTGATGGAAATAGAAGATATCCAGAATGTGCTGGAGAATTTTGGCACATTCTGGTATTCTGTATTTAAAAAGAAAAAGTAAATGTTCAAGTTGAACAGACAGGAGGAATTGTTATGATATCAGAAAAAATGAAACCGCTTGTAAACAATAACTCAGCCATCCGCGCCATGTTTGAGGAAGGCAATAAACTCCGTGCAAAATACGGTGCAGAAAATGTATATGATTTCAGCCTTGGAAATCCGAACGTTCCGGCTCCGGAAGAGGTAAAAGAGGCGATTATCGATCTCGTGACAAAGGAAGATCCGGTTGTGCTTCACGGATATATGAGCAATGCAGGATTTGAGGATGTGCGTCAGAGCATCGCAGAGTCTCTGAACCGTCGCTTTGGCACAAATTTTGCTGCGAAAAACCTGATTATGACTGTCGGTGCGGCAAGCGGATTAAATGTTATTCTGAAAACAATCCTGAATCCGGGAGAAGAGGTTATCGTATTTGCACCTTACTTCCTGGAGTATGGTTCTTATGTGCGCAACTATGACGGCAAACTCGTGGAGATTTCCCCGGATACTTCTACCTTCCAGCCGAATCTCGAGGAACTGGAGCAGAAGATCACTGCAAACACAAGAGCAGTCATCGTAAACACACCGCACAATCCGACCGGTGTTGTGTATTCCGAGGAAACAATCAAGAAGCTGGCAGCCATTCTGGAGGCAAAACAGAAAGAATTCGGCAGCGTGATTTATCTGATTTCGGACGAGCCTTACCGTGAACTGGCATATGACGGCGTAGAAGTTCCATATCTGACAAAATACTACGACAACACGGTGGTTGGCTACTCTTACAGCAAATCTCTGTCTCTTCCGGGAGAGCGTATCGGTTATCTTGTCATTCCGGATGAGGTAGACGGAAGTGAAGAAGTGATCGCAGCGGCATCGATTGCCAACCGTGTCAGCGGTTCTGTAAACGCACCGTCCCTGATTCAGAAGGTGATCGGAAGATGTGTAGACTGCCAGGTAAATCTGGAATATTATGACAGAAACCGTACAACCTTATACGAAGGACTGAAAAACGTTGGCCTCGAGTGTATCAAACCGCAGGGCGCCTTCTATCTCTTTGTGAAATCACCGGTTCCGGATGAGAAAGAATTTGTCGCAGCAGCAAAGAAATACAACATTTTAATGGTACCGGGAAGCTCCTTTGCATGCCCTGGATATGTACGTCTGGCATACTGTGTATCTTATGAGTGCATTCAGAATTCCCTTCCGGCATTTGCCAAACTGATGGAAGAATTCAAATAAACGAAAAAATGGTAACTGTTTGTTTCTGAGAAACGGAGGGATCGTATGTCCTTGAAACAGTTGATTATCAATCCTGGTTCCACTAGCACAAAGCTGGCTCTGTATGAGGACAGAGAATGTGTGGTACAGGAAAATATTGAGCATGATGCCAGTGAACTGGCCGCGTTTGAAAAGATTCCGGATCAGATCCCGTATCGTATGAATGTCATCCGGGAATTTATGGAACGAAATCAGATCAAAGGAGACGAGCTGGCTACTATTATGGGGCGAGGAGGTCTCGTGCCCGGACTTCATACCGGCGGATATCGTATGAACGATGAACTGTTTTATGCACTGGAAAGTGATAAGATCAGTTCTCCGCACGCTTCCAATCTCGGGGGTATGCTGGGCAAGCTGATTGGGGATGCATATGGAAAACCGGCATACATTTATGATGCGGTGACTTCCAGTGAGCTGCCGCCGGTGGCGCAGGTGACGGGAATTCCAAAGATTACAAGGCAGAGTTTCTGCCACGTGCTCAACAGCCGTGCGATGGCACTTCGCTATGCGAAAGAAAACGGGCTGGATTACAACAAGCTGAATTTGATTGTGGCACATCTGGGAGGCGGCGTATCTGCCAGCGTGCACTCACAGGGAAAAATTATTGATTCTCTGGGTGATGACGACGGGCAGTTCTCGCCGGAGCGTGCCGGAAGTGTACCTTCGCTGGAATTAATCCGTATGTGCTACTCCGGAGATTATACAAGAAACGACATGAAGAAGATGGTGCGCGGAAAAGGCGGTATGTATGCACATCTTGGCACAAGCGATTGCCGTGAGATTGAGAAAATGATCGAGAACGGAGACGAACACGCAGACCTCGTATTCCAGGCACAGGCGTATCAGATTGCCAAAGGAATCGGGCTTCTGTCGATTGTTCTGAAAGGCAATTGCGATGCGATCATTCTGACCGGCGGAGTGGCAAGATCAAAGATGCTGACCAAACGTGTGGAAGAATATGTCGGATTCATTGCTCCTGTGGTCGTGATGCCGGGAGAAAATGAGATGGAGGCACTTGCATTTGGAGGGCTTCGTATCCTCAACGGTGTAGAGGAGGCGCACACGTATGCGCTGCCTACCGTACAGAAAGAACATACTTACAGCCAGTGGCGTCCGCCGCTGCCATAAAAATATACAAAAAAGCTGACCGTGGTTGCGGTCAGCCTTTTTCATTATGAATTTCTCATTGCTGCACGTTTACGCTCTCTTGGATCAAGAATCTTCTTGCGGATACGAAGGTTTTCTGGTGTGATTTCCAGAAGCTCGTCACGGTCAATAAATTCCAGTGCCTGTTCCAGACTCAGAATTCTAGGCGGTGTCAGCTTCAGAGCCTCATCTGCGGAAGAAGAACGGGTGTTGGTCAGGTGCTTTGTCTTGCAGACATTCAGCTCGATGTCTTCTGCCTTACCATTCTGGCCGATGACCATGCCGCTGTAAACCTTCTGACCAGGTCCAATAAAGAGCGTACCTCGATCCTGTGCAGAGAATAGGCCGTAGGTAACAGCCTCACCGTCCTCGAACGCGATCAGGGAGCCCTGCTTGCGGTACATCATATCGCCTTTGTATTCTCCGTAGCCGTCAAACATGGTGTTGAGAATACCGTTTCCTTTTGTGATCGTCATAAATTCGCCTCTAAAGCCGATCAGACCACGTGATGGAATGTTGAATTCCAGACGGGTAGAACCGTCGCTTGCGATGCTCATACCCTGCAGTTCGCCCTTGCGTTCGCTTAATTTGCTGATAACAGAACCAGAAAATTCATCCGGTACATCGACGTAAGCGATTTCCATCGGCTCCAGCTTTTTGCCGCGCTCATCGGTTTTATAGAGAACCTCAGCCTTGCTGACGGCGAACTCATATCCCTCGCGGCGCATATTTTCAATCAAGACAGATAGATGCAGCTCGCCTCGTCCGGATACTTTAAAGCAGTCCGGGCTTTCGGTATCTTCCACACGAAGGCTGACGTCTGTGTTCAGCTCGCGCATGAGACGCTCACGGATGTGACGGGAAGTGACAAATTTTCCTTCCTGTCCTGCCAGCGGGCTGTCGTTGACCATGAAGTTCATAGCAATCGTAGGCTCGGAAATCTTCTGGAACGGGATTGGTTCCGGATGCTCCGGTGAGCAGATTGTATCTCCGATGTGGATATCTGCGATACCGGAAATTGCAACGATAGAGCCAATGCCTGCTTCACGGACATCCACTTTATTCAGTCCGTCGAATTCATACAGTTTGCTGATCTTCACACGCTGCTGTTTATTCGGATCATGTTCGTTTACGAGGACGACATCCTGATTGACAGAAATCGTTCCGTTGTCCACTTTGCCAACACCAATACGGCCGACATATTCATTGTAATCAATGGTACTGATCAAAACCTGCGTCGGTGCCTCCGAGTCGCCTTCCGGTGCCGGAATATGCTCCAGGATTGTCTCAAACAGAGGTATCATATCTTTTGGTTCATCGTCCAGGTCTTTGACCGCATAGCCTGCCTTTGCAGAAGCGAACAGGAATGGACAGTCAAGCTGCCTGTCAGAAGCATCCAGATCCATCAGAAGCTCCAGAACTTCATCTACCACTTCTTCCGGACGTGCTTCCGGACGGTCAATTTTGTTGACACAGACAATCACATCCAGATCAAGATCGAGTGCTTTTCTCAGAACAAATTTTGTCTGCGGCATCGCACCCTCAAAGGCGTCAACGACAAGAATGACACCGTTTACCATTTTCAGTACACGCTCGACCTCGCCGCCGAAGTCTGCATGTCCCGGAGTGTCGATAATGTTGATTTTCGTATTTTTGTAGTGTACTGCCGTATTTTTAGACAGAATCGTAATTCCGCGTTCACGTTCAATGTCGTTGGAATCCATGACACGCTCCTGAACTTCCTGATTTTCACGGAAAATACCGCTTTGTTTCAGAAGTTCGTCTACAAGTGTGGTTTTGCCATGGTCAACGTGAGCAATAATGGCTACGTTGCGTACATCGTCGCGTTTCATCTTCATAAATTTCGTCCCTTTCAATTCATTTTCAATCATCAGATATCAGTCTTATAGTAAGTAATCCAGTAAGTAATCGGTTTCTACTTATAAAATGTGTTTTCTTCATTTTCCAACTTATAAAGTGTATCACATTTTCTCCAGATTACAAGGATTTCAAAAAAAAAATTTTTTTTGTTCTAAATTTAACATACAGAGAATAGATATGATATAGACAAAAATACCACCAAGAGGAAGGGGAACTATCATTCATGGCAGATAAGATTATTGAAAACAACCAGGTATCTATTATGGGTAAAATCGCTTCAGATTTTACATTCAGTCATCAGGTGTTCGGAGAAGGATTTTATACTCTGGAACTGGTGGTCAAGAGACTCAGTGATTCAGAGGACAGGATTCCGCTTATGGTTTCAGAACGTCTGATTGACGTTACGCAGAACTATGAAGGGGAATACATCCAGGTGCAGGGACAATTTCGTTCCTATAACCGGCATGAAGAAAAGAAGAATCGTCTGGTTCTGTCTGTCTTTGTGCGGGAACTGAGTTTTGTGGATGAAATTGATGATTCGATGATTACCAATCAGATTTTTCTGGACGGATACATCTGCAAACCGCCGGTGTACCGCAAAACGCCTTTGGGCAGGGAAATTGCAGATTTGCTTTTGGCAGTAAACAGGCCCTATGGAAAATCGGATTACATACCCTGTATATGCTGGGGCAGAAATGCACGGTATGCGTCAGCCTTTGAGGTAGGAGGACATGTGCTGATATGGGGAAGAATCCAGAGCAGGGATTATATGAAAAAAATAAGCGAGACAGAAAGTGAAAAGCGGACTGCCTATGAAATATCGGTCAGTAAGCTAGAGTATATGGATTAATACAATTTCATTGCCAAGTCAGACTTGCTTTTTCGCAGATTATGGTGTACTATGTATGGGATTCGAGACCATTAATCAGGAATGTGGCTGGCATTTTTGACAGCCGGAGAAATTCTTTTTGAAAAAATGTACAGTGATTCCTGTACATGGAGGACAATATGAAAAAGGGATTCATTGAAGTTATTTGCGGCGATGGAAAAGGAAAAACATCACTTGCTCTTGGCCAGAGTCTCAGAGCCTGTGCAAAACAGAAGAGTGTGATCATTATTCAGTTTTTAAAGGGCAAAGAAAAAGGAGAATTGAGCTGGCTTGCCGGCACGGAGCTTGATATCAAGTTCTTTCGCTTTGAAAAATCAGAGAAGTATTTTGAAGAGCTGAGTCCGCAGCAGCAGGAAGAGCAGAGAGGAAATATCCGGAATGGATTGAATTATGCCAGAAAAGTCATTGCGACGCATGAGTGCGATGTACTGCTTCTGGATGAGATTCTCGGACTTCCCCAGCATGGCATTGCAACATGTGAAGAGATCAATGAAATTCTCGGGGCCAACAGGAGTGATATGCAGATCATTCTGACCGGGCGCAGACTGCCGGAAGAAATGAGAGAATATGTGGATGCCGTCACGACAGTAGACACAGAATATTTATCCGAAATTTGCGTTGACAAGGAAAGTGAATGATGCTATAGTAATGTTTAACCAAAGAATATAAAAAGATAGAGGTCGCGTTGATTATGAGTAGGCCGTCTGATGTGTCAGGCACAGGGGAGGACAGTTGAAAGGAAAAGACGCCGAAAGTATGCAGTTCCTGAGATTGTATGCTTGGGCATAGGGTTAAGAGCTCTATGACTGTCATCGCAAGATGGGGAGCTATCTAGAGTTTATACAATGATGTATCTTTAGAGGCGGACTTTCTTGTCAGCCTCTTATTTTTTACTATGAAAGATGAACAAGGAGGAAATAATTATGTCAATTTTTACTGGCGCAGGTGTTGCTATTATCACACCATTTCATGAGGATGGAAGTGTAAATTACGAAAAATTAGGTGAGATCATTGAGGATCAGATTGCCAATCATACAGATGCCATTATTATCTGCGGAACTACCGGTGAAGCTTCTACCTTAACTCACGGTGAGCATCTCAAAGCGATCAAATACACGATTGATAAAGTAGCAAAGAGAATTCCGGTTATTGCAGGTACCGGTTCCAACTGTACAGAGACTGCAATCATGCTTTCCAAAGAGGCGGAGAGCTATGGAGCAGATGGTGTTCTTCTGGTAACTCCATACTACAATAAAGCAACACAGAAAGGTCTGATCGCTCACTTTACTGCAATTGCCAACAGCATTTCCATTCCGGTTGTACTGTACAATGTACCAAGCAGAACCGGATGCAACATCCTTCCGGAGACAGCAGTTGCAATGGCAAAAAATGTAGAGAACATCGTAGCGATCAAAGAGGCATCTGGAAATATTTCTCAGATCGCAAAACTGGCGGCTCTTGCAGATGGATGCATTGATATTTATTCTGGTAATGACGATCAGGTTGTTCCGATTCTGTCACTGGGCGGTAAGGGTGTTATCTCTGTATTATCCAACGTTGCTCCACAGGAGACACACGATATGTGCCAGAAGTTCTTTGACGGAGATGTAGCAGGAAGCCGTGAGATTCAGCTCAAAGCTATGGATCTGGTCGACGCATTGTTCTGTGAAGTAAACCCGATTCCGGTAAAAGCTGCTATGAATCTGATGGGATGGAATGTAGGCGGACTTCGTGCGCCTCTGACTGTTATGGAAGAGGCAAATCAGCAGAGACTGGCAAAAGCGATGGAAGAATTTGGAATTAAACTTGCATAAGGCATAAGGAGAAAAAACAAATGACAAAGATAATCATGAACGGCTGCAATGGACATATGGGACAGGTGATTTCCGGTCTTGTAAAAGATGACGCCAATGCGGAGATTGTAGCTGGTATCGATATGGTGGATTGCCGTGACAACGGATATCCTGTATTTACCAACATTGCAGACTGTGATGTGGAAGCAGATGTACTGATTGATTTTTCTTCTCCAAAGGCACTGGATTCTATCCTTGCTTACTGTGTGGAGAAACAGCTTCCGGCAGTACTGTGTACAACAGGACTGAGTGAGGATCAGCTCAAACAGGTAGAAGAGACCAGCAGCAAAGTGGCAATTTTGAAATCTGCAAATATGTCTCTTGGTATCAACACACTGCTGAAACTGATCCAGGATGCGGCGAAAGTTCTGGCAACAGCCGGATTTGATATGGAAATTGTAGAAAAACACCATAAACTGAAAAAAGATGCTCCAAGTGGAACGGCACTTGCGCTGGCTGACAGCCTGAATGAGGCACTGGATCATCAGTATCATTATGTATATGACAGAAGTCAGGATATGAATCCGCGCGATGATAAGGAAATCGGAATTTCCGCAGTCCGCGGAGGCACGATCGTTGGAGATCATGATGTGATCTTTGCAGGTCCGGACGAAGTCATTACGTTCTCACACACAGCATATTCCAAGGCTGTATTTGGAAAGGGCGCTGTGGAGGCAGCAAAATTCCTTGCCGGCAAACCGGCAGGTTATTATCACATGAGTGATGTGATTGAAGGATAACAGTTAAAAAAATGTATAAAATCGCTTTTCTTTGCTCATATTAATAGCATCAATAAAAAGAATATGGCAAAGGAGAGCACGCATATGAAAGCAAAGGCATTGAAAAAACTGTTGATGACAGTCACTTTAGTATTTGTTATGGGAACATTTATGG
The DNA here is from genome assembly GCA_030536755.1 of Eubacteriales bacterium. Classification (GTDB taxonomy): domain Bacteria; phylum Bacillota; class Clostridia; order Lachnospirales; family Lachnospiraceae; genus JALFVM01. The sequence goes on from JAUNPJ010000004.1 coordinate 29,925, forward strand.
CCTGTGGAACGAACGGTAATAACAACGGCACAGACAACAATGCAGCCACAGAGCAGAATGCGACGGACAACAACACCGGCGATACAGACAATAATAATACTGCCAACGACAATGTGGTAGACAACAATGGAAATAATGCAGACAACAATGCCAATAACAATAACAACAACGACACCAACAACAATGGCACAAACAATAACACCAACACGAATAATGATGGTGTCGCAGACAATATTGGGCAGGGCATGGAAGACATCGGAAATGGTGTAGGAAATGCCGTGGATGATATGGTTGGTGATGGCACGACAAATAATAACGACAACAATAACACCAACAACAATGCTGATAATGCGAATAACAATAATAATGCTGCGGAGAGAGCAAATCCGTAATGTAAAGACCTGCCAGAAATGGCAGGCCTTTTTTACGGACAAGCGCGGTCATGTGGAAAGCCGCCCTGTGCAAATGGATGTTCGGAAACCTTCAAACTCAACCTTGCCGTTGGGAGGCTGTTTCGTTGACCCGGAAAGTGGTATACATACGATCTGTCCCCTGTCTGGTTATCGCATATACGTCAGAACTTTTTCGTATTCCATCGTGCCGCCGAAAAGATCGAGCGCACTTCCGATAGTCACATCCAGATGATTTTTTCCGTATTGGCGCAATGCATCCAGATCCGCAAAGCTGCCGACACCTCCGGCGTAAGTCATCGGAATCTCCCCGTATTCAGCGAGAAGCTGCACGAGTTCTGTCTCGATTCCCCTGGCTTTTCCCTCTACGTCTACGGCATGGATCAGAAATTCATCACAGTAAGAACCAAGTTCCCGAAGTGCATCCAGATCGAGTTTCATGTCAGTGAATTTCTGCCAGCGGTCGGTTACCACATAGTAATCGCCGTCCTTTTTGCGGCAGCTCAGATCAAGAACGAGATGTTCCTTTCCAACAGATTTCACCATCTTTTCCAGATTTTCATAAGAAATTTTACCATCTTTAAATACATACGAGGTGACGATGACATGGCTGGCACCGGCATCCAGATATTCGGCTGCGTTATCGGCATGAATGCCTCCTCCGATCTGCATACCGCCAGGGTAAGCGCGGAGTGCACCGAGCGCCTGCGATTTTGTCGCTTCATAATACTCGGAAGAAGAGGGATTCAGAAGAATGATATGTCCCCCCTGTAAGCCTGCTTTCTGATAAAGTTTTGCAAAAAATGCTGCATCCTGTGTGGCAACAAAGTTTTCCTGCGCCTGATCTCCGGCATCTTTCAGGCTTCCGCCTACAATCTGTTTTACCTGTCCGTTGTGTATATCAATGCATGGTCGAAATCTCATCTTATATCCTCCAGATTTATCGTATTTATAACTATTTTAAAGATATACATATTTTAGCAAAGTTTGCAGTAATAGAAAAGTATTTGTTACTGTTCACACGGCACTATCCCGCGAGGTGTTTTGGCATGAATATGCCAAAATCCCGAGACATACAAGCCAAAATTCCATTGCCGAAGGCAATCTGGAATGAATTTTGGCTAAGTTACTGTGAACGGAGTGAACAGTAACAAGTATTTCTGAAAATTGTATAAAATGATTACAAAATGGATACTAAATCCGGAGAAAGTATGTTATAATAAGGCTACCAGAGGGACTTCCCTCTAAATAAACGACAAAGGGGTTGATTCTATGCGTTTTATTATTAGCGGTAAGAACATTGATGTGACAGAAGGATTAAGAGCAGCAGTTGAGGACAAGCTTGGAAAGCTGGAAAGATATTTCACTCCCGATACAGAGATTATTGTTACTTTAAGTGTTGAGAAAGAAAGACAGAAGATTGAGGTGACGATACCGGTCAAAGGCAACATCATCCGTTCGGAGCAGGTAAGCAATGATATGTATGTGTCGATCGATCTGGTAGAAGAAGTCATTGAGAGACAATTAAGAAAATACAAAAATAAAATCGTAGACAAAAAACAGGAAGGCGGCAACTTCCAGCAGGCATTTATGGAGAAGGAGTTCGAGGAAGAGGATGAGGTAAACATCATCCGCACCAAGAGATTTGGTATGAAACCGATGTATCCGGAAGATGCATGTGTACAGATGGAATTGCTGGGACATAATTTCTTCGTTTTCAGAAATGCGGAGACAGAAGAAGTAAATGTGGTTTATAAGAGAAAAGGAAACACATATGGGCTGATTGAGCCGGAATGCTAATAAGAAATACAGGCGGGGTGCTTCTCGATGGTACCTCGCTATTTTTATGGGCTGGAATATTCTTCCAGCTTATAAAATCTTCCTGATTTTTATGAAATTGGTGATTATGAACAAAAACGATAAAAAAAGATTGTGAGAATGTCTGAAATGAGTAATTTTGTCCAAAATCTATTGACGAATCTAGTAAAATCGATTATTATAACATCAACAACTTACATCAGACGTTATACATAAGCTGAACAGACAAAAGATGTAAGGCGAAAAGAAAAGGAGAAGGAGGTAACTATGAAACGCAAAATCGCTATAATGACAGCGGGAGCACTTCTGGCCAGTACATTACTTATGGGGTGTGGCAATAGTACAGAGACAGGCGCAGACAGTGCAGCAAACAGCGAATATCAGAAAATTGAACTGACAATGGCAGTCAATGGAACCGATATTCAGATTGACAGTCTGGTGGCAGACCAATTTGCAAAGCTGGTTGAGGAACGGTCCGGGGGGAACGTGACAGTAGCAGTCTTTCCGAATGACCAGTTAGCCGGAGGAAATGCCACAAAAGGTGTCGAGATGGTGGCAGTAGGAAGTACCGACCTTGCAGCATACGCAACCTGCGTAATGGCAGCTTTGGACAGCAAACTTGCAGCAGGAACCATCCCATGGCTCTTCAACAGTTATGAAGAGGCAAGAACCGTCATCGATGAGACGGGCTATAAATATTACGAGGAACTTCTGGCAAACAAAGGAATTACCTATCTTGGTTCTTTCCACAACGGTTTCCGCCAGATCAGCAACAGTAAACATGCCGTAGAGACACCGGAAGATGTAAAGGGACTGAAGATTCGAGTTCCTGGCGGTGAGATCTACATGGACTTCTGGAAGACACTGAAGGCTGACCCGGTAGCCATGAGCTGGAGTGAGGTATATACAGCCATCCAGCAGGGAACGATTGATGGTCAGGAGAATGGATGCAGCATCACAGATTCTGCAAAAATGGATGAGATCCAGGATTACATGACAATCTGGAATTATACATACGAAAATGATTTATTTGTGGCAAACACAGAAATCTGGAACAGTCTGGAAGAAAACACAAGAGAACTGCTTTCTGAATGTGCCGTTGAGGCATGCAACTGGGGTCGTGACAAACTGGAAGCAGACGAGGAAAACCTGATCAAAGGCTTTGAAGAAGGCGGTATGCAGGTGACCAGACTGAATGACGAACAGCTTCAGACATTCAAGGATGCGGTAGAACCGATGCGAGAGAAATACATCGAAAAATATGGAGACGCAGCAAGAGAAGCATTCCAGATTGATTAAAATGGAGGATACAATGAAGATATTAGACTATATTGAAGAAATTGTCACAGTAATCTGCATGATCGTCATGACAGTACTGACATTTGCCAACGTTATAGCCAGATATGTATTCAGTGCATCTTTTTCCTTCTCGGAAGAAATCACAACATATTTGTTCGTACTGGCAAGTTTATTGGGCTCAGCAATTGCAGCCAAAAGAAAAGCGCACCTTGGTCTTACGATTCTGACCGATAATTTAAGTGCAGGTGCAGCTAAAATTTGTAACGTGATCGGATATGCATTTGGAGTTATTTTCTCAGGCGGAATTTTTTACTACGGAATTCTGATGGTAATCAGCCAATATAATCTGGGACAGAAAACAGCAGGAATGCAGTGGCCGGAATGGATTTTCGGTTCCTTCGTTCCGATCGGATCGCTGTTTGTCCTGATTAGATTCATACAATTGACTGTGAATGCAGTAAAAGAAGAACCAAAGAAGGAGGTTAAAGCATGATTGCAGCAGTATTATTTATCACCTTTGCAGTACTCCTGATTTTAGGAACTCCCATTGCAGTGTGCCTTGGCTTATCCAGCGTAGTGACGATGATCGTACAGGGCGCAGGAAGACCTTTAGACGCCATCATGAGCAGCCTTCCAAGACTGGTATCATCGTCTACCAGCAAATTCGTTCTTCTGGCAATTCCATTTTTTATCCTTGCCGGAAACATTATGGAAAAGGCGGGAATTTCCCGAAGACTGATCAATCTCGCTGAGAAGTGTGTTGGTCACATCCGCGGCGGTGTTGCGATTGTCTGCGTAGTCGTTGCTTGTTTCTTCGCAGCAATCTCCGGATCTGGCCCGGCGACCGTAGCGGCCCTCGGAGTCATCCTTGTACCGGCTATGATTAATGCCGGATACAAACCCGCATTTTCCGCAGCCTTGATGGCAGCAGCAGGTGCAATCGGAGTTGTAATCCCTCCCAGCATTACGTTTGTAGTGTACGGCTCCATCGCTGATACCTCCATCGGTGACCTGTTTAAATCAGGAATGATTCCTGGTGTGCTCATGGGTACTGCACTGGCCCTTACCGCTCTCTGGATCGGAAGAAAATCAGATCTGAAGACCATGCCAAAAGCATCCGGCAAGGAAAGATGGGATGCATTCAAAGATGCCTTCTGGGGATTACTGATGCCGGTTATCATCCTGGGTGGTATCTATGGAGGAATCTTCACACCAACAGAAGCCGCAGCTGTATCTGCTGTATATGGTCTGGTAGTCGGTGTGTTTGTATACAAAGAAGTAAAACTGAAAGAACTGTATGCGATTTTCGTAGACTCCGCTTCTACAACAGCAACTGTTATGTTCATTACCATCGGTGCATCGCTGTTCGCATACGTACTGACAAGGGCAAGACTTGACGTTGCAATCAGCCAGGCAATGGTAAATGCAACAGGCGGAAGCAAGATCATCTTCTTCCTGATCGTCAATGTGATTCTGCTGATTGCCGGATGCTTCCTGGATTCAACCTCAGCACTTTACATTTTCACACCGCTGTTTGTTCCGGTAGCAACTGCTCTTGGAATTGACCTGGTTCACCTTGGAACTGTTATGATCGTAAACCTGGCAATCGGTCTGTTTACACCGCCGGTTGGTGTAAACCTCTATGTGGGATGTGGAATTGCCGATGTCAAGATCAAAGACATCTCGGCAGCCGTGGTACCTCTTTTGATCGCATCCCTGATTGTATTATTGCTTGTAACCTATATACCACAAATTTCATTGCTTTTAGTCTAGGAGAAAAAATATTATGAGTGAAATGAGTATCAAAGATTTAAAAAATCAGGCGACAGACCTGCGCAAAAAAGTTATCAAAATGATTTATGAAGCACAGTCCGGACATCCAGGCGGATCTCTTTCCGCAGCAGACTTCGTGACAGCCTGCTACTTCAAAGAAATGAACCTTGACCCGAAAAATCCGAAATGGGAAGACAGAGACCGTTTCATCTTATCCAAAGGTCATGTTTGCCCGATTCAGTATGCAGCACTGGCAACTTTGGGATTCTTTGACGAGGAAGTTCTTGCTACACTTCGTAAAGAGGGTTCCATCCTTCAGGGACATCCGGATATGAAAAAATGCCCTGGTATCGACATCTCCACAGGTTCTCTCGGACAGGGACTTGCCTGCGGCGTTGGAATGGGTGTTGTAGCAAAAGCTGACAACAAAGATTACCGTGTATTCGTAGTAGTCGGTGACGGTGAGTGTCAGGAAGGTGAAATCTGGGAGGCAGCTCAGACAGCCAACAAATACAAACTGGACAACCTGATCGTATTCGTAGACAACAACAACCTGCAGCTGGATGGTACGACAGATGAGGTTATGCCGAACATCAATTTAGGTAAAAAATTCGAAGCATTCGGATTTGAGACATTTGACATTGACGGACACAATATGGAAGAAATCGTTGCAACACTGGACAAGATCCGTGCATCCAAGAATGGAAAGCCAAAATGCATCTTCGCAAACACGGTAAAAGGAAAAGGCGTATCCTTCATGGAGAATCAGTGCGGATGGCACGGTGTGGCACCAAACAAGGAACAGTATGAACAGGCAATGAAAGAATTAGATGCTCAGTATATCTAATGAGATGAAGGAGGAACAGCAATGAGTGAGATTAAGAAAGCAACCCGTGAGGGATTTGGTGAAGAGATCGTTAAATTAGGAAAAAAAGACAACAAGATTTATGTAGTGGACGTAGATATAGGTAAATCCTGCAAAACAGGTGAGTTCCGCAAAGAACTTCCAGAGCAGTACTTTAACGTAGGTATTGCAGAGCAGAACGCAGCAGGTGTGGCAGCAGGTATGGCAACATGCGGAAAAGTTCCTTTCGTCGTTACTTACGCAGTATTTGGTTCTTTGAGAATGTGTGAGATGATCCGTCAGGAAATCTGCTATCCGAACCTGAATGTGAAGATCGCATGCTCCCACGGCGGTGTAACACCGGCCAATGACGGTGCAAGCCATCAGTGTATTGAGGACCTTGGTGTACTGAGAACACTGCCAAATATGACAGTCGTAATGCCGGCAGATTATGTTTCCGCTAAGAAACTGGTAGCAGCTTCTGCTGAGATGTATGGCCCATGCTACTTAAGATTTACAAGAGATTCCATTCCGGTCATCTATGATGAGGATGCTGAGTTTGTCATTGGTAAGGCAAACAAACTGAAAGAAGGTAAAGATGTGGCAATCATAGCAAACGGCGATACCGTATGCATCGCTCTGAAAGCAGCAGAGCAGCTTGAGGCTGAGGGAATCAGTGTAAAACTGTTTGATATGCACACAATCAAACCTCTCGATGTCGATGCAGTAAAAGAATGTATGGAAATCGGCAAGATCATCACAGTCGAAGATCACAACATCATCAACGGTCTTGGCGGAGCTGTCTGCGAAGTAGCAGCAGAACAGGGAAATACAATCGTAAAACGTATCGGTATCCAGGATCAGTTCGGACAGTCTGCTCCATATGAGAGACTGCTGGAGATGAATGGAATCACAGTTGAAAATATTGTTAACACAGCAAAAACATTGATGTAATTTTGCTCCAATGCATCATATGTTAGTCATAAGTTGAACTGATGCGGCAGTTGGCCCTCTCTCATTCACACCCCCGCCAGTCTGCCGCAAAAAAGAAAAAAGGGAAAACAGCAAAACAAAGGGAAAAAGGAAAAAGGTATTTCATTATATAGAACGCAAAAATAGAAAAGGAGAATAAAATCATGTTTGAATTTGATGGTCAGGTAGTAATCGTAACTGGAAGTGGTTCTGCAAAAGGAATCGGCAAAACAATCGCAAAGAGCTTTGTTGAGCAGGGCGCATCTGTTGTAATCGCAGATATGAACGAAGAAGGTGTCAATGCAACAGTAGAAGAAATCAAAGCTATGGGCGGAGACGCAATGGGCGTTGTTGTAAATGTTACAAATAAAGATTCCGTAGATGCTATGGTACAGGCTGTTCTCGATAAATATGGAAAGATCGATGTACTGGTTAACAACGCTGGTATTTCTCAGAAAGTAACGGTAGAAGATATGACAGCAGACGATATGAGAAGAATCTTCGAGGTAAATATGGTAGGTCTGTTCCTGTGCACACAGGCAGTTATGAAACCAATGCGCGCTGCAAAATACGGAAGAATCGTAAACCTGTCTTCTGTATCCGGTAAAAGAGGCGGCGGTGTCTTTGGAGGAGCTCACTATTCTGCTTCCAAAGCTGCTGTTCTGGCATTTTCGAAAAACCTTTCCAGAGAAATTTCTGCGGAAGGTGTTACAATCAACAGCGTTTGCCCAGGTCTGATCAACACAGAAATCTGGAAATCTCTTCCGAAGGAAGATGCAGACAAAGTAATCGATGGAATTCCGATGGGACGTCCGGGTGAGACAAAAGAAGTAGCAGCAGCAATCGTATTCCTGGCATCCAAAGAGGCTTCTTATATTACAGGTGAAGAAATCGACATCAACGGCGGATCTCATATGGATTAATATTGTCTGATTTTTTGGGACACCAGTTTTGTATTTTCCTGTATATTTTATGTAAGATATCGGATGTTCGATATTGACAAAATAATCACAAATCCTTAAAATAATCTCAATAAAACAAATAAACAAAGAAATATCTCAATATATCTGGAAGAGTGAAGAGGAATGTAGGACATGGTGAATCTCAAAAAAATCAACAATAAGTCAATGGTGCAGCAGGTGATCGACCGCCTGACACAGGCAATACTGGACAAGCAGCTTCGTCCGGGAGATAAAATTCCGACAGAGACAGAACTGGCTGAGAGTCTCGGAATTGGAAGAAGTACAGTTAGAGAGGCTATCAAAATACTGGTTTACATAGGTGTTCTGGAGATAAGAAGAGCAGAAGGAACCTATGTATGCGAAGGCTTTTCAGAGAGCATGATCGACCCGATGATTTACGGCATTATTCTCTGCAAAGAAGAGGATTATGACAGCCTGATGGAACTTCGGGAAATGACAGAAGTGTCTGTCCTGCATCTTGCAATCCTGAAAAACGACGAAGAAGGATTTGCGAAGGTCACAGAAAAACTTGCAGCACTGAAAGAAGAATTCCTGAAAGAAGACTACGATGTAGACAGGGCCTTTGAGGCCGACAACGAATTTCATGATGCGGTTATGGCAATGGGCCATAATTCGCTCATGGAAAAAATCAACGGAATTGTAAGAATGCTGACGTATTCTATGCGTAAAGACAGCGTTGCGCACATGATAAAAAGCGGAAGAGGTCAGGAACTGTATGCAGCCCATGAACGGATTTGCGAAATCATTAAAAATAAGGATGAGAGTAATCTGTACGAGGCAATACAGGAGACCTATTTTGTAGAAGAAAAATAATCTTACTATTTGTGAATAAATCAACCTAATTTATGTAAGAGGGCGGGGACAGCTAGAAGTCTCTGCCTTCTTACATTTTTCTGATGGCATAATTTTGGCTAAGTTACTGTGAACGGAGTGAACAGTAACTAATTATGAATCCGTACATATAAAGTTTATGAATTATTCATTGTTAATTTGGCGGTAAAGTGGTAAAATAAATTGATATATGTTTGATATGTGTGCCATGGCACACTTTTTTTCGCAAATTTGAAAGTAGGAGTTTAAAGGCATGAGTATTATGACAAAGCTATTTGGTACTCACAGTGAGCGTGAAGTAAAACGTATCATTGGTACCGTAGATAAGATAGAAGCACTGAGACCTCAGATGATCGAGTTGAGTGATGAGGAACTGCAGGGCAAAACAAGAGAATTCAAAAAGCGTCTTGGCGAGGGAGAGACACTGGATGACATTTTGCCGGAAGCATATGCGACTGTCCGTGAGGCAGCAAGACGAGTGTTGAATATGGAACATTATCGTGTGCAGCTGATCGGCGGCGTGATTCTGCATCAGGGACGTATCGCCGAGATGCGCACCGGTGAGGGTAAAACACTTGTTTCCACACTTCCGGCGTATCTGAATGCGCTGGAAGGAAAAGGTGTTCACATTGTCACGGTCAATGATTATCTGGCAGAGCGTGATGCGGAGTGGATGGGTAAGGTTCATGAATTCCTTGGTCTGAAGGTTGGTGTCGTTCTCAATCCGATGAAAAATGACGAGAGAAGAGAACAGTATGCCTGTGATATTACTTATATCACCAACAACGAACTTGGTTTTGACTATCTGCGTGACAACATGGTTATTTATAAAGAGCAGCTGGTACAGAGAGAATTAAATTATGCCATCATCGATGAGGTGGACTCCGTACTGATTGATGAGGCCCGTACACCGCTGATTATTTCCGGACAGAGCGGAAAATCCACAAAACTTTATGAAGTATGTGACATTCTGGCACATCAGCTGCAGCGAGGCGAAGCCAGCGGCGAGATGACGAAGATGGCAGCGATTATGGGTGAGGAGATTACCGAGACAGGTGATTTCATTGTCAATGAGAAAGACAAGATTGTAACGCTGACTGCCGATGGCGTGAAGAAAGTAGAGAAATTCTTCAACATTGAGAATCTGTCTGATCCGGAGAATCTGGAGATTCAGCATAATGTGGATCTGGCGCTTCGTGCCAACAACCTGATGTTCCGTGACCAGGATTATGTCGTAAAAGATGATGAAGTTCTGATTGTTGATGAATTTACCGGACGTATTATGCCGGGACGCCGTTATTCCGATGGTCTGCATCAGGCGATTGAGGCGAAAGAGCATGTGAAGGTAAAACGTGAGAGTAAGACGCTCGCAACGATCACATTCCAGAATTTCTTTAACAAATATAAGAAAAAAGCCGGTATGACAGGTACGGCTCTTACCGAAGAAAAAGAGTTCCGTGATATTTACGGTATGGATGTTGTAGAGATTCCGACGAACCGTCCGGTACAGCGTGTGGATCTCGATGATGCCGTATATATGACAAAGAAAGAAAAATATAAAGCAGTTGTGGAGGCAGTTAAAGAGGCTCATGCAAAACAGCAGCCTGTACTGGTTGGTACGATTACCATCGAGACTTCGGAACTCCTCAGCAAAATGCTCCGCAAGGAAGGTATCCAGCATACGGTATTGAACGCAAAATTCCATGAGAAAGAGGCTGAGATCGTGGCAAAAGCCGGAGAATCCGGTGCTGTTACGATTGCTACCAACATGGCAGGACGTGGTACCGATATTAAGCTTGATGACGTATCCAAAGAAGCAGGCGGTCTGAAGATTATCGGTACAGAGCGTCATGAATCAAGACGTATTGATAACCAGCTGCGTGGCCGTTCCGGACGTCAGGGTGATCCGGGTGAGTCCAGATTTTACATTTCTCTGGAAGATGATCTGATGCGTTTGTTTGGTTCTGAGCGTCTGATGGGTGTGTTCAATTCTCTTGGCGTTGCTGAGAATGAGCAGATTGAACACAAAATGCTCTCCAGTGCGATTGAGAAGGCACAGATGAAAATCGAGAGCAACAACTATGGAATCCGTAAAAATCTGTTGGATTACGATGCGGTCAACAATGAGCAGCGTGAGATTATTTACAAAGAGCGCCGCCGCGTACTTGATGGAGAAAACATGCGCGATGCGATTTATAATATGATCACAGATATTGCAGACAATACGGTTGATATGTGCTTCAGTGATGACGTAGATCAGGAAGACTGGGATCTTCATGAGTTCAACTCTGTCATGACGCAGATTATTCCGGTGCAGCCACTGAAATGGGACGTTATTAAGGATAAGAAGAAAAATGAGATCAAACACGATCTGAAAGAAGAGGCTGTAAAGCTTTATGAAATGAAAGAAGCAGAGTTCCCGGAGCCGGAACAGCTTCGTGAGCTGGAGCGTGTGGTTCTTCTGAAAGTCATTGACAATAAATGGATGGATCACATTGATGACATGGATCAGCTCCGTCAGGGTATTGGACTGCAGGCATACGGACAGAAGGACCCTGTTGTTGAGTATAAAATGAGTGCATACGAGATGTTTAATGCTATGACACAGGCAATCCAGGAGGATACCGTTCGTCTGCTGTATCATGTTCGTGTAGAACAGAAGATTGAGCGTGAGCAGGTGGCACAGGTGACTGGAACGAATAAGGATGACAGTGCGCATAAGCCGGTGCAGCGCAAGGAAGAGAAGGTATATCCGAATGATCCTTGTCCATGCGGAAGCGGTAAAAAATATAAACAGTGCTGTGGCCGTAAAAAATAAATAATAAAAAAAAGAAACTTCCTGAAAAGTATGAATTAGATACTTTTCAGGAAGTTTTTTATATAGGGGAGTGCGACACCTGTAGCTGGTGCAAATTCGCCGTAGTGATTCAGCTTGAATTTGGTATGCCCAAGAGGATACGGCAATTTTTGCTGAACCAGTTCTTTCAGGAGCTCGACATCCTCTTCGTGTAAGAATGGTGCAAGATAACCGCTCAGTACAATGTCGCAATCCAGAATTACCATCATATTGCGGACAGCCGCTGCCAGGTTGTCCATATAGGTAAGCCAGATTTCTTTGCTTTGTCTGTCTCCGTTTCGCAGGCGGAAGAAGAAGTTTTCCGTGTCCGTACCGGCAGCCTGTTCCAGTCGATCGAGGGAACAGTAAGTCTCAAGACATCCTCTTTTGCCGCAGTAGCACAGCGGTCCGTCTTCTCTCAGCTGCATATGTTCCAGAACGCCGCTTCGCAAATTGAGACCGTAATGAATCTTGCCGTTCATGATGATCGCGCCGCCAATATTGTGATTTAAGATAAAAATAATGGCATCCTGCAGGGACGGATCCTGCCAGAGTTCTGTGGCGGCTGTGGCGGTAGAGTCATGTTCCAGACGGCAGGTGTAAGGAATGTAGGCACTGAGATCGGAAAAAGTCATTCCCTCGCAGTTGAGGATTCGGCCATCCTCCATGTACTGCCCATCGGCAGATACAAGACCCTGAACCGCAATTCCCACACCGAGAATCCTGCTTTGGAGTTCTTCCGGTAAACCAGCGATGAAACGCTGTGTACTCTCGCCGAGCATTTTGTAATAACCTTCCTCTGCAAAAAAGCGGACAGACAATGTTTGTTTCTGGAGGATTTCTCCGTACAGATCAATGGCAACAAAGTGCAGGCGGTCTTTCAGAATATCAATACCGATAGCAATGGCGGCTGTGGGAACAATGCTGTAAGCGTTGGCCTTTCTTCCTCCGGTAGATTGATACTGACCGGTAATGGTGATCAGACCTTCTGCCTCCAGCAGTTTCAGATTCTGTGTGACAGTCGTCAGACTCATTTGCAGTTCCGCTGCAATCTCCTGTTTTGAAATAGAATGTTTTTCATATATTTTCTCATAGACTCTGCTCTTATTATACTTGCGTACCTCAAGAGTAGTCATTCCTGTTTTGTTCATAGCTACCTCCAGTTGTTCTGATGTATCGTCTTATTGACATTACATCCAATATTACTAGTTTATAATATTTTCCGGAATTCATCAACTATTTTGCCTAAGAAACAGGATGGGTAAAAAATGCACAAAATTTTATAATATTTTTTGGAAAAATTATCAATTGCGTTTTATGAAAAAATAGAGTATAACTAACTTATGAACAATAGTTATACGAAAGACAAAATTAAAACTAACAAAGAAAATGTGAGCGTAGAAAGGAGAAGAAGGATGAAACTGACGTATGAAGGAATAAAAAATCGTGAGGGATGGGAAACAGCTGGTATCACCCTTCCTGGCTATGATGTGGAGGCGGTTGCAGAGGCAACCAAAAAAGCTCCAAGATGGGTACATTTTGGAATTGGTAATATCTTCCGTGTTTTCCTCGGAGGAATCGCGGATACTCTTCTTGAGAAGGGGGAAATGGACAGGGGTATTACCTGTGTGGAGGCATTTGATTATGATGTGGTAGACAAGATTTATGATCCTTTTGATAATCTGTCATTGAGTGTAATCCTTCATGGAGACGGAACACAGGATAAAAAAGTCATCGGCTCACTTACTGAGGCAATCAAGGCGCAGTGTGATCAGCCTGAGGCATGGAATCGTCTGAAAGAAATTTTTGCAGCACCAAGTCTGCAGATGGTATCCTTTACGATTACGGAGAAAGGTTATGCACTGAAAAAAGCAGATGGAAATTTCCTTCCGTTTATTGAAAAGGATATTGAGAACGGACCGGAAGAGGCAACAAGTGCGATGGCAATCGTGACAGCGATGCTTCTGGAGCGTTATCAGAAAGGTGCTACTCCTCTGTCTCTGGTATCTATGGACAACTGCTCCAAGAATGGCGAAAAATTCAGAGAGTCTGTTCTGGAAATGACAGAAGAATGGAAAAAACGCGGCTTTGTGGATGATGGATTTGCTGCTTATGTCAACGATGAGAGCAAGGTTGCTTTCCCATGGACTATGATTGATAAGATCACACCAAGACCAAGTGAGAAGATTGCCGCTGAGCTGGAGGCAGCCGGTGTAGAAAACATGCAGCCGGTCATCACTTCCAAAAGAACTTATATCGCTCCGTTTGTCAATGCAGAGGGACCACAGTATCTGGTTGTGGAGGACAGCTTCCCGAATGGCCGTCCGGCTCTGGAGAAAGCAGGTGTGTATGTGGCAGACCGCGACACCGTAAACAAATCTGAGAGAATGAAAGTAACGGTATGCCTGAACCCGATTCATACGGCACTTGGACCATATGGATGTGTACTGGGCTATGAACTGTTCCCGGATGAGATGAGAGATCCGGATATGCTCAAGCTGGCAAATGTGGTGGGATACAAAGAGGGTATGGACGTTGTCCCGGATCCTGTAATCCTTTCTCCGAAGGCATTCCTGGATGAACTGATGACGGACAGATTCCCGAATATGTATCTGGGTGATACATGTCTGAGACTGTGCACCGATTCTTCTCAGGGACTTGGCGTTCGCTTCGGTGTGACCGTACAGTCTTATGTAGAAAAATATGGAGATGCCAAAAAACTGATCGGTATTCCTCTTGCAATTACCGGATGGCTGCGTTATCTGCTCGGCGTGGATGATGAGGGCAACAAGTATGAGCTCGCTCCAGACCCAATGGCAGAAGAAATCAGAGAGAGACTGGATGGCATCGTGGTAGGCGATCCTTCTACTCTGAAGGATCAGCTGAAATGGATTCTTTCGAATGAGAGTGTATTCTTTATTAACCTGTATGACGCAGGAATCGGAACTCTGATTGAAGATATGTTCCGCGAAGAAATCGCAGGACCCGGTGCAGTCAGAGCGACTGTTCAGAAATACCTTGCACAAATCTGATATTAAGTTAGGAGGGCTGACATGAAATATGGAATTTATTTTGCTTACTGGGAAAAAGAATGGGGAGCAGATCAGCTTGCTTATGTAAAAAAAGTAAAAGAACTTGGATTTGATGTTCTCGAGATTTCTCTGGCTGCGATCCGAGATCTGGACAAAGCGGGATTGGATCGCTTTAAAGATGCAGCGAGAGCATATGATGTAACATTGACAGCCGGTTATGGTCCGGCTGCCAGTGAGAACCTTGCTTCGGCAGATGAGGCGATTGTAAAAAATGCAATTTCCTTTTACACCGATATGCTGAAAAAACTGGAATATCTGGATATTCATACGTTGGGCGGAGGAATTTATTCTTACTGGCCGGTTGACTACTCCAAACCGATCGACAAAAAGGGAGACTGGGCGCGCAGTGTAAAAAATGTTCGTACCGTTGCAAAGATAGCAGGAGAGTGCGGTGTGGATTATTGTCTGGAAGTGCTCAATCGTTTTGAGGGCTACCTTTTGAATACGGCAAAAGAAGCCGTACAGTTTGTAGAAGAGGTAGACGAGCCGGCTGTCAAGGTGATGCTGGATACCTTCCATATGAATATTGAAGAAGACAGTATGACCGATGCGATTCTGACAGCGGGGGATAAACTGGGACATTTCCATGTCGGTGAGAACAACCGCCGTGTGCCCGGAACGGGAAATACTCCATGGGCAGAGATCGGCAAGGCATTGCACCGTGTAAATTATCAGGGAAATGTTGTCATGGAACCGTTTGTCATGCCGGGAGGACAGGTTGGCAGTGATATCAAGATCTGGAGAGATATTGTGGAACATACCGATCTGGCTTCTCTGGACCGTGACGCAGCACAGTCTGTCAACTTCCTGAGACATGTATTTTGTGATTACTGTTCACATGGCAATTGAAACAATCTGGAACTGCGTATTTTGTGTAACTTTACAATTGACGAAACAGAAAGCGGGTGCTATAATTAAGATACTTAATTAAAGACATAAATAAAGTATAAAACAAAATAGTCAGGCAGGTGATAAGATGAAACGCGGAGCAAGCAACATGGAAGTAAAACGGATGAATCGAAACCGTATATTCCGCTACATAAACGGAACGGACAAGACTTCAATGCCGGATATTGCCGCTGCCCTTGGCATGAGTGGCCCTACAGTCCTTCAGATTGTAAAAGAGCTGATGGAATTGTCCTTGGTAAAAGAAGTCGGAACGTTTCAATCCACAGGAGGAAGAAAAGCAAAAGCAATTGCTGTTGAACAGGAATATTGTTACTCTCTGGGGGTCGATATCACGCGGAATCATCTGAGTTTTGTCCTGATCGATCTGGCGGAGAATATTCAGAAATATGTTCGAATCAGAAAATCATTTGTATTTGAAGAAACGTATTTTTCAGAGATCAGAGAACTTCTGGAAGAGTTCGTGGAAAGCTGTCAGATTCCCAAAGACAAGATTATCGGTGTGGGAATTTCTGTCCCTGGCATTGTAGATCAGGTACAGAACAAAATCACCAGGGCACATACCTTAAATCTGCTGAATGTAGACGGCAGTATTTTTTCAAAGTACATTCCATATCCGTACACGCTGCTCAACGATGCAAATGCAGCGGTGATGGCAGAGTGTTCGAAAGAGGAAAATCCTGGAAACATGGCATATCTGTCTCTGAGCAATACGGTAGGAGGTGCCTTGGTTTTCAAACAAAACGGCATAAATGAAATGGGCTATCAGAATGGTCTGTTTGAAAAAATTTATACCGGTGATAACTGGCGCAGCGGAGAGTTTGGACATATGGTCATTCATCCGGGAGGAAGAACCTGCTATTGCGGCAAGGAAGGATGCCTGGATGCATATTGCTCAGCGCTTCGGCTTGCGGATTTGACAGATGGTGATCTGGGGGCTTTTTTTCGGGAAATGGAAAATGGCAGCCGCGAATTTCAAGGAGTCTGGGAGACGTATCTGGATGATCTGGCGATTGCGGTAGATAATCTGAGAATGTGTTTTGATTGCGATGTAGTCCTCGGTGGTTATGTGGGAAGCTATATGGAGCCGTATCTTGAACAGCTGCAGGAAAAAGTTGCAAAGAAAAATACTTTCGGCTACACAGGGGATTATCTTAAGGTTTGCAAATACCGCACAGAAATGTCGGCTCTTGGAGCGGCAGTCTACCAGATTGAAAACTATATCAATACCATTTAGCCTTTAATAAAAATCTTAATAGTATAAGGAGGAAACAGTTGTGGAAGGAACAATGAAAGTAGCAGTCATGAATGGAATCGGGAAAATGGGTTATACAGAAAGACCGATTCCAGTACCGGCAGACAATGAAGTGCTGGTAAAACTTGAGTATGTAGGTATCTGCGGAAGCGATATGCACTACTATGAGATGGGGAGAATCGGTGATTATGTGGTAGAGCCGCCATTTGTTCTCGGACATGAGCCTGGCGGTGTAGTTGTCGAAGTCGGCAAGGATGTTACGCATCTGAAAGTGGGGGACAGAGTTGCTCTGGAACCTGGAAAGACCTGTGGAAAATGTAAATTCTGCCGTGAAGGCAAATACAATCTGTGTCCGGATGTTGTATTCTTTGCAACTCCTCCGGTAGATGGTGTATTCCAGGAATATGTGGCACATGAGGCAGATCTTTGCTTCAAACTGCCAGACAATGTGAGCACACTGGAAGGCGCTCTGATCGAGCCTCTGTCTGTAGGTTTCCATGCTGCAAAACAGGGTGGTGCATGTGCTGGACAGACTGCAGTTGTATTTGGTGCAGGATGTATCGGACTGGTATCCATGATGGCGCTCAAAGCCTGTGGTGTATCCAGAGTCTATGTTGTGGATATTATGGAAAAACGTCTGGAGAAGGCTCTGGAGCTTGGTGCAGACGGTGTCATCAACGGTAAAGAGTGTGATGTAGTAGAGAAAGCAAAAGAACTGACCGGCGGATGGGGCTTTGACCTTGCAATTGAGACTGCGGGTACAGAGATTACAACGAATCAGGCAATTCAGGCAGTCTGCAAAGGCGCTACGATTGTCTGCGTAGGTTATGGCAAAACCGGTATGATGAATATGATGATGAGCCTTGCTCTGGACAAAGAACTTACCTTTAAGACGGTATTCCGTTATCGTCACATTTATCCAATGGCAATTGAAGCTGTTGCACAGGGGAAAGTCAACCTGAAGGGCATTGCCACACATATTTTTGACTTTGATGATATTCAGACAGCAATGGATCGAAGCGTAAATGAGAAAGCAGAAATCGTGAAGGCTGTCGTAAAGATTGCAAAATAAACAATCCCGGGGCTTTGAAGCTTTTGTTAAAATAGCATAAAAAATCTGATTAAAATTTGTTTGTTATTGCGTCTTGCACAAAAGGCGATTGAAACATATAATTTAATTAAATCAGATTTATGAAACGACTTTATAAAAGGGTTTCGAAAAATAACTTTTATCAAAAGCAAGGAGGATAAGGAAATGGGAATTATCGAGAAAATGAGATTGGATGGAAAAGCAATTTATGTAACAGGTGCAGCCAGCGGAATTGGTAAATGTGCAGCAATGGCATTTGCTGAGGCAGGTGCAGACGTAGCGATCGTTGACATCAACATCGAAGGCGCAGAGAAAGTTGCAAAAGAAATTGCTGAGGCAACAGGATCCAAAACAATTGCGATTAAGTGTGACGTAACAAACCAGGAAGACGTTGAGGCAATGGTTGCCAAAGTTGTTGAGACATACGGCAAACTCGATGCATGCTACAACAACGCTGGTATCGCACTGAATGTTCCTGCTGAGGAAATGACTTATGAGCAGTGGTTAAAAGTTATCAACATCAACTTAAACGGTGTGTTCCTCTGTGCAACAGCAGCCGGAAGAGTGATGCTGAAACAGGGATATGGTTCCATCATCAATACAGCTTCCATGTCCGGACATATTGTAAATGTTCCGCAGCCACAGTGTGCATACAATGCATCAAAGGCAGGCGTTATTCTTCTGACAAAATCTCTGGCAGTTGAATGGGCAAAAAAAGGTGTTCGTGTAAACTGCATCAGCCCGGGATACATTGGAACAGACCTGATCATGAATGCCCCTCATCTGAAACCATTGATTGAAGAGTGGAACGCAATGGCTCCAATGGGAAGACTTGGAAAACCGGAAGAGTTACAGTCTATTCTGGTATACCTTGCAGGAGACACCAGCACATTCACAACAGGTTCTGATATCGTAGTAGACGGAGCATTTACCTGCTTCTAAAACAAAGATTTTTATCACTGCGGCAGAGAAGGGCTGCAGTGTTAAAAAAATATACTAATCCAAAAAAAGGAGGACATCAAAATGAAAAAGAGATTAGTTGCATTATTACTGGGTGCTACAATGGTAGCAAGTGCATTAGTTGGATGCGGCGGTGGAGATGACGCTGCTGCAACAGACGGTGCTGCAACAGAAGAGGCTGCTGACGGGGAAGAAGCAGCTGGCGGCAAAAAAATCGGTATCACAATCCAGAACTATGAGAACGCTTACTGGGCAGGCGTTATGAGCAAACTGGATCAGATTCTGAAAGACAATGGCTATGAAGCTACTATCGTTGGATGTGAGGAGAACTCCGGTAAACAGATCGAGCAGATCGAGAACTTTATCACAGCTGGATGTGACCTGATCATGGTTCATCCAAACGATGCAGATGCAGTAGAAGAAGTTTGTGGACGTGCAATGAAAGAGGGCATCAAAGTTATGTGCTGGGATAACCCAATGGAAAACACAACAGCAAACTGGGTACTTGACAACACAGAGCTTGGAAAAGAAATTGGTAAGACAGCAGCAAACTTCATTAATGAGCATTACACAGCAGACAACAAAGCGGAAGTTTGTGTCATCGGTAAACCGGATACACAGGTTCTGTTAGAGAGACAGAATGGTATTGAGGCAGGCCTTGAGGAGTACTGCGAGGACAATTATGAGATCGTGGCAACCATTGACGGTGTTGTAAACAACGAAGTACAGACAAAGGCTGAGACAGTTCTTCAGGCTCACCCGGATTGTAAAGTATGGGTAGGTGTAGGTGCTGGTGCCATGATCGGTTCCAACACAGCTCTGCTTGCGAAATACGGCGGCGCTGGAAAGATTCCGGAAGACTGTGGTGTTATCACAACTGACGTTACAAAAGAGCAGTTAGATTCTCTTCAGGCTGGTGACGAGGCTGTTAGAGCTATCGTAGGTTTCGAGGGATCCAACACAGATACAGCTCAGGCATGTTTCGAAATGTTCGAGAGAATTCTCAGCGGCGAGGACTTCTCTGCTGATAAGAACGTTTACAGACCATTATGCGAGATCAACATGGACAACATTGAAGAGATCCAGGCTGGTATGTAATTCGTTGAATGTAAAGAGAAACTGGTAACAAAGTAACAGGGGGCGGCTAAAGCAGCCGCTCCTATATAATTAAGATCACGGGGGATGAGTATGAGCGAAGAATATGTATTACAATTACAGCATATAAGAAAAGAATACCCGGGTGTTGTTGCGCTGAAAGATGTTACTCTTGAACTGAAAAAAGGTGAGATTCTCGCACTGATCGGAGAGAATGGAGCAGGTAAATCAACTCTGATCAAATGCTGTTCCGGAGCTGTTATTCCTACTTCCGGTAAGATCATTGTAAATGGAAAAGAATTTACAAGCATGACACCTCAGCTCGCAGCAGAGAATGGAATTGCTATTATTTATCAGGAGTTTAATAACGTAAAAGAATTATCAGCCGCAGAGAACCTGTTTTTGGGACGGCCGATTCGAAAAGGAATTGTAGTTGACAAGGCAGCGATGGAAAAAGAAGCTGCAAAAGCGTTTGACCGCTTACATATTAAGATTAATCCTAAGACATTGATGAAAGACCTGACAGTAGGATATCAGCAGATGGTTGAGATTGCAAAAGCGATTCAGCAGAATGCAAACGTTTTGATTATGGATGAACCTTCCGCACCTTTAACAAGTGCAGAAGTTGAGAGCATGTTTGAAGTAGTAGAACAGCTTCGTTCCGAAGGCGTTTCTATTATTTACATCTCTCATAGATTGGACGAGATTTATCGTCTGTCTGATAGAATCGTAGTAATCCGAGACGGAGAGTATGTAAAGACTCTGATTACGAAAAACAGTCACGTGCAGGAATTAATTCAGCTCATGGTAGGTCGTGAACTGACACAGACATATCCGCCTCGCGGCGATTGTATCAACAAAAATGAAGTATTCTTAGAGCTTCAGAATGTGACCGGAAACGGTGATAAGAATATCAACTTAAAGGTTCACAAAGGTGAGATTCTTGGTCTCGGTGGACTGGTTGGTGCGGGACGTACAGAGCTTGCAGAGATGATCTTCGGTGCAGCCCGCAAGGAGTCCGGAAAGATTATTTTCAAAGGAAAAGAAATTAATCCAAAGAGCCCAAGAGAGGCGATTGACCTTGGAGTAGCTCTGGTGCCAGAGGACAGAAAACGTCATGGTGCTATGCTTGGTATTTCTATTAAGAATAATATCAATATGCCGATATACGAGAGAAACTCAAAATTCAGCGTGATTGATTCAAAGAAGGAATGGGAGATTGCTGAAAAATATGAGAAAAATATGGCAATCAAGACACCGTCTCTGAATCAGCTCGTGAAAAACCTCAGTGGTGGTAACCAGCAGAAGGTAATCCTCGGAAGATGGTTGGCAGCAGATTCTGAGTTGATTATTTTCGACGAGCCGACTCGTGGTATTGACGTAGGTGCAAAATACGAAATCTACAAATTGATGAATGATCTGGTAGAAAAAGAAGGAAAAGCAATTCTGATGATTTCCTCTGAAATGGAAGAGTTAATGGGAATGTCAGACAGAATTGTAGTGCTGGCAGAAGGTAATCAGACTGGAGAGCTTATGAAAGACGAATTCAGTCAGGAGAGAATTATGGCATTTGCATCAGCAGCTAAAGCTCAGGAGGGAGAGTAATTATGAAAGAAAACAAAGTTTTAAATCAAATAAAATCTCAGGCAATTTGGGTTGTACTGGTCGCTCTGGTGATTGTCTTCACAATTGCAAACCCAAGATTTATCAGTCCAAACAACTTACTTACACTGCTTCGTCAGGTTTCCATGTATGGTATTGCTTCCATTGGTATGACATTTGTTATCCTGCTTGGTGACATCGACCTTTCCACAGGTACGATTATTTCCTTCGTAAATATCATTTGTGCATACATGATGGTAAACATGGGTCTTCACCCTGTAATTGCAATTCTTGTTTCACTGGTAGCTGCAACACTGATCGGTGTACTGAATGGTTTCATGGTATCTACTGTTGGTATCCCTGCAATCATCGCTACTTACGCAACACAGACAGCTTTCTATGGTCTGGCACTGATCATCTGTGGTGGTATGCCAATCAGCGGATTCTCCAAAGGCTTTGCTGTTATCGGTCAGGGATATGTAGGTATCGTTCCGATTCCTGTAATCATCATGGCAATCTGCTTTGCAATCGGTTCTTTCATCCTGAACAAGACATATTTCGGACGTTACTTCTACGCAGTAGGTGGTAACGTAGAAGCTGCAAAACTTTCCGGTATCCGCGTAAGCAGAATCAAATACCTCGTATTTGCAATCTCCGGTTTCTTCGCAGGTCTGGCAGGTATCGTAATGCTGTCCCGTACTGCTTCCGGTAACGCATCTTCCGGTGCTGACGGATTCGAGTTCGAAGTTATCACCTGTGTAGTTTTAGGTGGTGTATCCGTAACTGGTGGTGTTGGTAGAATGTCTGGTGTTGTAGCCGGTACTTTCATCATCGGTGCTCTGAAAAACGGTATGGTGCTTATGAACGTAAACTCTTATGTACAGAAAATCGTTATGGGTGTTGTACTTGCACTCGCTGTTGGATTTGACTGTATGCAGAATAAAAAACGTGCAAATTAATTTGCATACTCCTCTCATTGTTATAAACCATTGTAAAAAAGGACCGCTTGGCGGTCCTTTTTTGTGGGACAAGGGGACGGTTCTGTCCCAAACGTTTATCTTTCCCAGCGTCCGGAAGCTCCACATGGCAGCACAAGTCCCGTGCTTGTCACCGGAAGTCCGATTTCCTGTGAATCTACATGACCATGGAAATCGCTCAGTGCTGTTGACAGCATATAAGTCAGTACCGCAGGAGCTAATCCTGTTGTGTAGGAATTGACCAGGAAAAAGAGCGGATCATCAGAAAGCAGCTTTGCGCAAAGCTGAATCAGAGGATAGATTGCCTCTTCAATCTTCCAGATTTCCCCTTTTGGTCCTCTTCCGTAGGATGGCGGATCCATAATAATGGCGTCGTAATGATTGCCTCTTCGGATTTCGCGTTCCACGAACTTGACGCAGTCGTCGACCAGCCAGCGGATCGGGGCATCCTTAAGACCGGAGGCAACGGCGTTTTCTTTTGCCCAGCCGACCATACCTTTGGAAGCGTCTACATGAGTGACGGAAGCTCCCGCAGCCGCCGCAGCCAGTGTTGCGCCTCCTGTGTAGGCGAACAGGTTCAGAACTTTAATTGGGCGGCCTGCCTTTTTGATTTTTTCAGAGAACCAGTCCCAGTTTGTAGCCTGTTCCGGGAACAGACCTGTATGTTTGAAACTAAAAGGTTTCAAATGAAATGTGAGATTTTTGTAATGAATGGACCACTGTTCCGGCAGATTGAAGAATTCCCATTCTCCGCCGCCGCGGGAACTGCGGTGATAATGACCGTTCATTTTGCGCCATCCTTTATGTTTTTTCGGAGTATCCCAGATAACCTGAGGATCGGGACGTACCAGAAGATAGTCACCCCAGCGTTCCAGTTTTTCACCTTTTGAGGTATCAATTACTTCATAGTCTTTCCATCCGTCTGCAATCCACATATTTTTCTATACCTAACCTTTCATTTTTTCTTACAAATGCACCAAAACTACTATATCATAGGAAGAACTCCTTGACAATAAAGGAACCAGCATACTACAATAGAAAAAGTAAAATCTCAGGCAAGAATACAGATAGTATAGGAACATAAGGCAAATCGTGTGTTCTGTTTAAGGAGGAAAATTATGAAAAAATACAGTGAGATGAGCAGAGAAGAATTGTTGGAACTAAAAAGTCAGTTAGAGGCTGAGTTTGAAGATGTGAAGGGAAAAGGTCTGAAGCTGGATATGTCCAGAGGAAAACCGGCAGCAGAGCAGCTGGATCTTGGAAAAGAACTTCTGGACATTGTAAACGGTGAATCTGATATGAAAGCAGAAAATGGTCTGGATACCAGAAACTATGGCGGACCGGAAGGCATTCCGGAAGCGAAAGCGCTGATGGCAGAGATGGTTGGAACAAAACCGGAAAATGTTATTGTATTTGGTAACTCCAGTTTGAATATTATGTTTGATACCGTTTCCAGAGCGATGACTCATGGTATTATGGGCAATACTCCATGGGCAAAGCTGGATCATTTTAAATTTTTATGTCCTGCACCGGGATATGATCGTCACTTCCGTGTGACTGAATATTTTGGCGCAGAGCTTGTCACCATTCCGATGTTAGAGGATGGTCCGGATATGGACATGGTAGAGAAAATTGTGAGTGAGGATGCGTCTGTAAAAGGAATCTGGTGTATCCCGAAATACTCCAATCCGACAGGTGCAGTATACTCTGATGAGGTTGTGCGCAGATTTGCAAATCTGAAACCGGCGGCAAAAGATTTCCGTATTTTCTGGGACAATGCATACTGTGTACATGATTTATACGAGGACAATCAGCCGCAGATTCTTGATATTCTCTCTGAATGTGAGAAAGCTGGCAATCCGGATATGGTATTTGAGTTTGCATCTACTTCCAAGGTGAGCTTTGCAGGCGGCGGCGTTTCTATGATGGCGGCTTCCCCGGCAAATCTGGCAGAAGTGAAAAAACATATGAGCACACAGACTATCGGTCATGATAAGATCAATCAGCTTCGCCATGCCCGTTATTTTAAGAATATGGACGGCATCAAAGCGCATATGATGAAACATGCAGCAAGCCTTCGTCCAAAATTTGAGGCAGTTCTCAATGTTTTGGAGAGTGATCTTGGCGGACTTGGCATCGGTACATGGACAAAGCCTCTTGGCGGATACTTTATTTCCTTTGATGCGATGGAGGGATGCGCGAAAGCGATTGTTGCGAAGGCAAAAGAAGCAGGTCTTGTAATGACTGGAGCCGGCGCGACTTACCCATATGGAAACGATCCGAAAGACAGCAATATCCGTATTGCTCCATCTTATCCAACACCGGAAGAACTGGAAGTCGCAGGTAAAGTATTTGTATTAAGTGTAAAATTGGTAAGTGTAAATAAATTACTGCAGGAAGCTTAAATTTAAGTAGGGAAGCGTAATCAATGAGTAAAGGCAAAAAAATAGTAATTGGTATTATTTGTGTTCTTTTTCTTGTGGCTTTTGGAATTTATGCAGGGGGAGTATGGTTCTTTTCCAGCCATTTTCTCCCTGGTTCTGCGCTGAATGGGAAAAACTGCTCTTTTAAGACGGAACAGGAAGCGCAGGAGATGATTGCAGCAAGTATCGCAACATATCAGCTTACGATCGATGAGCTGGATGGCGTACAGGAAAAAATTGATGCCCAGGATATGAAGCTGCAATATGTGCAGGATGACAGCATTCAGAACATGCTCAAGCTGCAGGATAAATGGAAATGGTTTTTATCCGTGGCCAGTCCAAAGAAATTTACAATGTCAGCATCTACCACTTACAGCGAAGAGAAACTGAAAGAAGCAATTGATGATTTGAATTGCTTCAAGAAAATGATCGAACCGGTGGATGCTCATATTGATGAGAAAGATGGAATTTATTACATTGTTCCGGAAGTCGTGGGAAATAAGCTGGACAAGAAAAAGGTTACAGAAGTCATTACAGAGGCAATCGAAAGCGGCGAAAGGCAGGTCAGTCTGGTTGACAGCGCATGCTACCTGAAACCTTCTGTGTATCAGGACGATGAGGCACTGAACAAAGAAGTAGAAGAGCTGAACAAATATACGCAGGTGACCATTTACTATGATTTTGGTGACAGAGAAGAAACAGTGGATGGGGATTTAATCCGTACCTGGCTTGTGAAGGGAGAAGACGGAGGTTATACGCTGGATGAAGCTGCTATGAAAGAGTATGTTTATCAGCTGGCGTATAAGTATGATACGTTTGGAAGTACCAGACAGTTTGTAACTGCCACAGGTCAGCAGATTACAGTCAAAGGCGGAGATTACGGATACGTAATCAAACAGGATCAGACACTGCAGGAATTAAAAGACGCCATTCTCAACGGAGAGTCCGGTACGAGAGAGCCTGTATATCTCTATAAAGGCGCGTGCCGCGATACGAATGATATTGGCAATACATATGTAGAAATTGATTTGACAAACCAGAAGATGTATTTTTATAAAGATGGTTCGCTGCTGGTAGAAACTCCGGTGGTAACCGGAAATCCCAACAAAGGAAATGCGACTCCCACCGGCTGCTATGCACTGGACAATAAGAAATCCCCGGCGGTTTTAAAAGGAGAAGATTATGCCAGCGATGTGACTTACTGGATGCCTTTTAATAAAAATGTGGGAATTCATGACTGTGGTACATGGAGAACGGAATTTGGAGGAAACATTTATCTTACCAATGGTTCTCACGGATGTGTCAACACACCGTTTGCGGCCGCAGAGACCATTTATAACAACATTGAGATTGGAATGCCGATCATTGTCTATTAACCTCACCGGAGGATGACAGGAATCGTCATGTCAGACAAGGAGAAATCATATGAATATAGTAGTTTTAGCAGGTGGAATCAGTACAGAGCGTGCTGTTTCCATTGTATCAGGAACAGAAGTTTGTAAAGCACTGCGCACAAAAGGACACAAAGCGGTTCTGGTGGATGTATATTGCGGAATCGAAGCTGTGGAGGAAGAGGATTTCTTTCCGGCGGAGTATGATGTGGATGCAGCAGTAGGTTATATCAAAAGTTTCGATGACAAAATCAGTGGGATGAAACAGTCAGGAAGAGACTTTTTTGGCCCGAAGGTCATTGATATCTGCCGAAAAGCAGACATTGTGTTTATGGCATTGCATGGAGAGAACGGAGAAAACGGAAAGATTCAGGCATGTTTTGATCTGCAGAATATTCTGTATACAGGTACCGGACATCTGGGAAGTGCGATGGCCATGGATAAAGGAATCACAAAACAGATTTTCCTGGGAGCCAATGTACCGACTCCGTCCGGAATTACGCTGAAGAAGGGACAGTGCTCGGATCAGCTTTCTGAATATGGAATGAAATTTCCAGTTGTGGTAAAACCATGCTGCGGAGGTTCCAGTGTTGGTGTCGATATTGTATACGACCAGGAAAGTTATGCAAATGCTCTAAGCGATGCTTTTTCTTATGAGGAAGAGGTTGTCGTAGAAGAGTATATACAGGGAAGAGAATTTTCTGTGGGAGTTCTCGATGGAAAGGCATTGCCGGTGATTGAGATTCAGCCCGTGGAAGGCTTTTATAATTATGAAAACAAATACAAGGCAGGAGCTGTAATCGAGACATGTCCGGCAGAATTGTCTCAGGAACTGACCATGAAAATGCAGAAGTATGCAGAGGAGGGTTATCAGGCACTTGCTTTGCAGGCGTATGGCCGTCTTGATTTCATGATGACAGAAGAAGGAGATATGTATTGTCTGGAGGCGAATACTCTGCCGGGTATGACACCTACCAGTCTTTTGCCGCAGGAGGCACAGGCAGTTGGAATGGACTTTGCTGCGCTGTGTGAGGAACTGATCAAAATATCTCTGGCAAAATATCAATAAAAATTCGCAAGCGGCCTGAGAAGATGTCTGTACAGAGAAGCGTACATCTTTCTCAGGTCGTTTGTTCTGCAAAGAGAAAGGAACAAAAAATGAAAAATCTGACATTGGAAAATATCGCAAAGGTCTGCGGCGGAATTTATCATGGACCGGAGAACAGAAAGCAGACAGAGGCAGCTTCTATTATCACGGACAGCAGAAAAGCAGAAGAGGGAACTTTGTTTGTCCCAATCGTAGGCGAGCGGGTCGATGCTCATAAATTTATTCCTGATGTGATGGCAAAGGGTGCGCTGTGTACGCTCAGCGAGGTTGAATTGGGAGAGCAGAAATTTCCGTGGATTCGTGTGCAGTCTTCCCTTCAGGCGGTGAAGGATATTGCGGAATTTTATCTGGAGCAGCTGGCGATTCCTGTAGTGGGAATTACCGGAAGTGTCGGAAAAACAAGTACGAAGGAAGTAATTGCTTCTGTTTTAAAAGAAAAATACTGTACACTGAAAACCGAAGGAAACTTTAACAATGAGCTGGGGCTTCCGCTTACCGTTTTCCGCCTGCGCGATGAGCATGAAATGGCTGTGCTGGAAATGGGAATCAGTGATTTTGGAGAGATGAGCCGTCTGGCGAAGATTGCAAAGCCCGATACCAGTGTCATTACAAACATCGGGCAGTGTCATCTGGAAAATCTTGGAGACAGAGACGGCGTTTTGAAAGCCAAGACAGAGGTGTTCCAGTTTGTGCGTGAGAATGGACATATCATTTTGAATGGTGACGATGACAAGCTGGTCACAGTAAAAGAATACAAAGGAATCAAACCTGTTTTCTTTGGAATGGATGAGGAGTTCCCGGTATATGCGACAGATATTGAGAGCCATGGACTGAAAGGAATGTTCTGCCGTATCCATATGGGACCGGAGAGCTTTGATGTGCTGATTCCTATGCCGGGAAAACATATGGTATACAATGCGCTGGCAGCCACGGCAGTCGGCATGACATATGGTCTGACACCTGCTCAGATTAAGGCTGGAATTGAAAGCCTGGAGCCGGTCAAAGGAAGATTTCGTATGATTGATACGGGAAATCTGCTGATCGTGGATGATTGTTACAATGCAAACCCGATGTCTATGAAAGCTTCTGTACAGGTGCTGCAGGATGGACTTGGACGCCGTGTAGCGATCCTGGGTGACATGGGAGAATTGGGAGAAAGAGAACAGGAACTGCACAATGAAGTAGGCCGTTTTGCGGCACAGCAGGACATTGATCTTCTGATCTGTGTCGGTGATTTGTGTAAGGGAATGGCACAGGCTGCCAGTGAGGAAAATACAAAAGTTGAGGTACTTCATATACCGGACCGGGAAACATTGCTGGAGCAGCTTCCCTCGCTGATTCAGAAAGGAGATACCATTCTGGTAAAGGCATCTCACTTTATGCAGTTTGAGACAGTCGTAGAAAAATTGCAGAATCTGAAATAAAACAGAGAACGGCAATACCACTTTCTGCATATAGTAAAGCAGCAGTTAATTTATGGAAAGGGTGGTATTGTGTATCAGGATAATTTTTATCCGTTTTATAGAAATTTTCAGGATCCGTTGTTCTGGGAAGAAGAACGCCTTCAGGAGAGGGAAGAGCGCCTGATGCGTTCTTTTTACCCGAAAACAGCATTAGAACTGCAGAGAAAGGTCGAGGAAGAGTGTGATCGTCTGGATTATCCGGGAAGCTTTATTTATGACGAATACCCGGATAAGTTTATGATGGAACAGGTCTGCCGGCGAATCAAAGGTGACATGGAAATGAGCCAGCTTAGAGATGACCGGCGGGATGACAGAAGAGATGGAAATCTGTTGGATGAGCTGATTCATGTGCTGCTGTTTCAGGAAATGAGGAGAAGACGCTGCCGTCATGGACGCTGCAGACGATATTTCTGATCGCATAGGAAATTCCTATCAGGTCTTGTGATTTTATCGTAAAACAATTACAATGAGAATATGGAAAATTTAAGAGAATTACTGGAAAAACATTTAAATAAAGAAATGCATCAGCTTATTTTAAGCGGTGCGAGAAACAGTGACGGACCTTCCAAGGTGAAGATTCGTCCAATTTTACTTTCGGACATGCTGATGTATCAGGCAAGCGCCACGGTGGGAAAAAAAGAAATCCACAAAAATTATGAAAAGGAAGAGGTCATCTATTATATAGAAGAAATGCTGAAGGGACATTTCAAACAGCTGCAGGTGACCGGCAGCCGGCAGGATGCATCGGTACTGGTAAGTAAGAAAGGGAAAATGACAATCAAGGAGAAAAAACATCCGGAAAATATCTGCCGGAAAACATTGGAACATAACAGAAAGAAACGCTATATTCTTGAGGAAGGAATCGTGGTTCCTTTTCTGGTAGATCTCGGTGTTATGACAAAAGAAGGAAAGATTGTTCATGCGAGATATGATAAATTCCGCCAGATCAATCGTTTCCTGGAATTTATCGAAGATATTCTTCCGCAGCTGGATAAAGGAAGAAAGATTACCATTCTCGATTTTGGATGCGGAAAATCGTATCTGACTTTTGCAATGTATTATTACCTTTGCAGATTAAAGAACTATGATGTGCAGATTGTCGGGCTGGATCTGAAGGAGGATGTCATTGCACACTGCGAATCGCTTGCCCGTGCTTATGGATATGAAGGTCTTCATTTCTGTCAGGGAGATATCGCATCTTATGAAGGTGTAAATCAGGTGGATATGGTGGTCACGCTTCACGCCTGTGATACTGCCACGGATTATGCACTGGCAAAAGCAGTCGGCTGGGGGGCAAAAGTCATTCTGTCCGTTCCCTGCTGTCAGCATGAACTGAATGGACAGATCTCAAATGAAATGCTGCAGCCGGTACTTTCCTATGGGATTTTGAAGGAACGGATGGCAGCTCTGGTGACGGATGCAGTCCGGGCAGAACTTTTGAAGGAGCAGGGATATCAGGTACAGATTCTGGAATTTATTGATATGGAACATACGCCGAAAAATCTGCTGATCCGTGCTGTGAAGGATGGAAGAAAACAGACGAGTCCTCAGCTTCAAAGATGTATCAGCGAACTTCATGTACATCCTACTCTTGCAGCATTGTTGGAAAAACAGGAGGCGGAAGTTGAAGAAAATAGCAATTAAAATCGGAGTATTGACGGCAGTGTTTGTGATGACTGTATTTTTGACAGCACTGCTGATGAACAGTGAAAATACAGACAATATGGGAGAACTGGATGAACCGACGCTTCCAGTGATCATGGCGGAAATCGATGGAAATCTGGTCAATCCAATGTTTGGTTATCGCCAGCAGATGGAGGTGGATTTTAGCAGAGAGGGTCTGACCCCGGTCGATACTACAAGAAAGGTGAGAATTGCGGTAAAACCGTTTGACCAGAAGATTCAGAGTCTTTCTTATGAAATCAGGACTTCGGACGGAAGCGAGATCCTTGAAAATCAGATTATCAAGAAACTTACAAAGTCGGACGGTTATCTGAAAGCCACGCTTGAATTAAAATCCGAAAAAATGCTGATGAATCAGGAATATTCCCTGAAAATCGAATTGGATCTGGAAGATGGTCCCGCTTACTATTACACAAGAGTGATTCAGAGATCTGGATTAAGTACGAGCCATTATGTGGAGTTCGTACAGGGATTCTATCAGAAATGTCTCAATAAAAATACGGCCTCGGAGCTGGCCGACTATATCGAACCGAACAATTCTGCGAGCAGCAGCAATTTTACCAATGTGACGATCCATTCGACGCTGGATTGTATCACCTGGGGTTCTCTTGCACCGCAGATGGTACGGACGGGAGTTCCTGTTATTCGGGAAATGAATGAGACGACGGGAAGCGTTACGATCAGCTATCAGATATCTGCAAAGAACACGGATGGCGGTACAGAACTCTATGAGGTAAATGATTTCTACCGTATGCGTTATACACAGGAGCGAGTGATGCTTCTTGATTTTCAGAGATCGGCCCAGCAGGTATTTGATCCGACACTTTCCGTTGCAAATGCACAGGGCTTGAACCTTGGAGTTGTATCAAAGGACCTGGAGTATGTGACGAACCCAAGTGCAGATATTGTGGCGTTTGTCCAGACGGGAGATTTGTGGTCTTACAGCCAGAGTGCGAGTAAGGCAACCCGGATCTTCAGTTTCCGGCGGGATAAAAATTCTGACGAGCGTGATGACAATCTGCAGCATGGTATGCAGGTTTTGCAGGTGGATGAATCCGGTGACATGGATTTTGTGGTATATGGATATATGAACCGGGGACCTCATGAGGGATATGTAGGAGTTGCGGTCTATCATTACAACAGCACGCAGAATGCGATTGAGGAGCGTGTATTTGTCCCAAGTACATTATCATATGAATTTTTGGAGCGTGATCTGGAAAAACTGATTTATGTGAGTGAAAACAATCAGATGTTTCTGATGACAGGCGGAAAGCTGTATCAGATTGATATTGAAGAACAGTCTTATCAGACGATTCAGGATTATATCGATCAGGAGTGCTTTGTGGTGTCTTCGGATAATTCACATGCGGCATGGACGAAAGAGATGGAGCCTTATGGATCAACGGAAGTGACGGAGATTGATTTTGAACAGGCAAAGACAAGAACTCTGAAAGCTGCCTCCGGACAATATATCCGTCTTTTGGGATACATGAATGAAGATCTGGTGTATGGGTTTGCCAGTCAGAAAAATGTGAAAGTTGACAGCAAGGGTGAGACGACCTTTCCTATGACCACGATTAAAATTGAAAATTTTGACGGCACAGTAAAGAAAGAGTATCAGAAAGAGGATATGTATATCACGCAGGCCAATTTAAGTGAAACACTGCTGGAAATGCAGCTTTCTGAGAAAAAAGGAAATACGTATGTGTATAAGACCTCTGAGAATATTATGAATAATAAAAAGGCAGTGGAGGAATCCGTGACACAAAATACGGTTTATACAGAACGCCGCGGAATGGTGGTGCGGCTTGATTTTAAGCAGACTGTCAGCAATCCGGATCCGGTTGTGCTTACGGCAAAGGTTAAGGCGATGGAAAATGCCAATATTCTCGATATGGGTGTGCAGGCTTCGGACGAGGAGGCATATTATGTGTATGCCAAAGGAATGCTGGACAGTGTCTATTCAAGTCCGGCCGCAGCGGTGAAACGGGCAGATGCCATGACTGGCGTTGTGCTGAATCGCCGGCAGCAGTATGTCTGGGAGCGAGGCAACAAGAAAACGAGGATCAAGCTGAATCAGAAAGAAATTCCGGATGCCGTTTTGGATGCTCCGCTTTCTGCAAAAGAATTGCAAGATGAACTTGGAGATTCGTTTTCTGTGTTGGATCTGACTGGCTGTACGCTGGATAGTGTGCTGTATGAGGTCAGTATACAAAGACCGGTCATTGCAGCAATCAAGGGCGGAAAGAGTCTGGTCATTGTAGGGTATGATGCTTACAATACGCTTGTTTATAATCCGGAAGATGGTAAGACAAGCTATATGGGAATGCAGGACAGTACCAAGGCTTTTGAGGAAGCCGGAAATATTTTTATCAGTTATATTGAAAAGCTAAAATAGGAGGTCACAGAAGAATGGACAGCAGAATTGAAAAACTGGCAGAAGTACTGGTAAATTACTCGTGTCATGTGCAGCAAGGGGAAAAAGTTTATATCCACTATATCGGAAAAGATACCACAGATCTGGCAAGACAGATTGTGAAAGAGGTATATAAAGCAGGCGGTGTTCCTTTTGTACATTTTACGGATCCGCAGATGCAAAGAGAAGTTCTTCTGCACTGCACAAAAGAGCAGATGGAAGACATGGCAAAGGTAGATGCCATGGAGATGGATATGATGGACTGCTATATTGCGGTTCGCGGAAGCGACAATGTGTCCGAGCTCTCGGACGTTCCTTCTGAGCAAATGGGCTATTATGAGAAATATTATGCCACACCGGTGCACCATGAGAGACGTGTGCCGCATACAAAATGGGTGGTTCTGCGTTATCCGAACAAGGCGATGGCGCAGCTTTCCCAGACCAGCACGGAAGCCTTTGAGGATTTCTATTACAAGGTATGCACGCTCGATTATTCGAAAATGAATGAGGCGATGGCTTATCTGGTGGACTACATGAACCGAACAGACAAAGTGCGTATGACAGGTCCCGGAACGGACATTGTTTTTTCCATTAAAGATATTCCTGCACAGCCTTGTGCTGGAAATATGAACATTCCGGACGGAGAAGTTTATACGGCACCTGTTCGTGATTCCATCAACGGTACGATCACGTATAATACACCGTCGCTGTACCAGGGATTCACATTTGAAAATGTCAGCCTGACATTCAAAGACGGAAAGATTGTTCAGGCAACGGCGAATGATACGAAGCGCCTCAATGAAGTGCTGGATACAGATGAGGGTGCCCGCTATGTGGGCGAGTTTGCCATCGGTGTGAATCCATATATTCTGGAGCCGATGAAGGATATTCTGTTTGATGAAAAAATTCAGGGTTCCGTTCACTTTACGCCGGGTAATTGTTACGAAGATGCTTACAATGGCAACAGTTCGGCTATCCATTGGGATCTGGTATGGATTCAGAGGCCGGAATACGGCGGCGGAGAAATCTACTTTGATGATGTGCTGATCCGCAAAGACGGACGTTTCGTCGTTCCGGAACTGGAATGCCTCAATCCGGAAAACCTGATTTAAAAATCCTGTTTGTCGGGGGAATGAACGCCCCCGACAAACAGGATTTTTGTGTTTACCATTGAATGGAATCCGTGAGTCTGAAATTGTTGCTCATATTGAACTTGGAGAGGGATTCCTGTGTGGAGAGATAGAAGCTGTCTCCAATATAGAGGCCTCTTGCGTATGAGATATTCTCTTCCGCGTCATCCAGTGTGCAGGTAAATACCTGTGTGAATCCATTTGTCTCGTCATATCGGAACAGACTGTATACGGCAGTGAGAGACTGCTGCTTCGATTCATCTTCCAGAATGTAGGCGAATCCGAAAAGATTCTTCTCGCTATCAATCATCACACATTTATAGTCATTCATAGCAGGACAGTCGTAGGGGTAGATATCCTCCAGAACTGTCTTATTTTTTTCAGTTACGTTGGTCGGATCGCTGGTGTCAAACATTGATAATTTCAATCCGAGTCTTTCCTGTGTATCCGGGTCTGTCTCCCAGCCGATGCCAAGAAGCAGGTTATCGCCGTACGGATGCAGA
Source organism: Eubacteriales bacterium (assembly GCA_030536755.1). Taxonomy (GTDB): domain Bacteria; phylum Bacillota; class Clostridia; order Lachnospirales; family Lachnospiraceae; genus JALFVM01. Next base: position 64,785 of record JAUNPJ010000004.1, read on the forward strand.
TATTCCGAGAAACCAGTGATTTTCAACTCACCCAGAATGATTGGATTTTTCGGGTCAGATAAATCTGCGGAAAACAGCGGATCCATCTGGCGGTAGGTAACGAAGTAACCAGTATTTCCCATCAGTCGTGCGGAATAAATACTTTCTCCCGGTGCAAGGTCATCAATTTTTCCTACAATCTGTAAGTCTTCATTGAGAACAAACAGTGCATTGATATTTGTGCCGCTGTAACCGTCCCAGTAAGTGGATACGACGCGCAGGTGATCCTTGTATTCATCCAGAGAAAAACTGCTGTTTAAGGAACCTTTCACGGAACCGGCAGCTCTGGCAGTCAGAGTTCCATCTTTCATGAGAAAGCTCATAATCTGTGTGTAGTTGGAGGAATGGTTCCAGTCTCCATTGCAGATAAAAATATGGTTTTGACTCACGTAATATAACTCACAGCCCGAGAGAATGACTTTTTTATCAGCCGCTGTATCCGGGGTACTCTGATTTACAGAGGAGATAACCAGATATTCCTGACTGCTGCAGGTATCCGGGAGATAGATGTCATCCGCGGAGACAGTTTCTTCACCGATACGCGGCACAGCCTCTTCCATTCCTGAAGAACGAGAGGGAATCTGTGCATAGCAGGAAGTGAACAGATACATCCATTCACCGGATTTTCTGGAACTTTCGTAATCGCCATCCTGTGTAATGCTGCCCTTCAGCACCGGCTTTTTGGGATTGCTGATGTCATAGGTGTAAAGTGTCGTAATGCTGCTGCTTTCTGTGTAGTAGACAGAAGCGGAATTTTCTTTCAGTGAAGTTCTGCTGCCGGATGTAATTACCTGAAGACAGGTACCGTCCACATACATTTCTTCCAGAGGTTCTCCCTTGTTTTCCAACAAAATTTCTTTGATACATTTCATGGAAGCGGCATCGACAATAGAAATACCGCGATTTCTCTTGAGAATATAAAGATACGTGCCATCTGTTTTTACGAGATCACCCTCATCGATGCCTTCCGTGCGAAGATTGGTCGTGGAGTAATCTTTGGAAGCAGCAGCGTTTTGGGAAACAGCCATATCCGCAGAACCGGTATCGGCAGCTGCAGATTCTGCAACGCTTTCCTCGACCATTCCCTCATCATAAACGGTATCATATTCCTTCTCATATGTTTTGAGTGCTTTGTAAAGTTCCTTGTAATCTGAGATGGACTGCAGAGAGTAACTTTCTTCCATACAGGCTTCTTCAGACATTTCCTCAGAACGTTCCATGCCATCTCCATCCATGATTGAGTTTTGAATCATACGATTCATACCAAAGACGCCGATGGACAGCACGACAATAGCGGCTGCGGCCGAAGCAAAAAAGCGGGTGGGAAAACGACGGATTTTTCCGGAGGATTCCTCCAGACGTTTCTGAACAGCTTCGGGTTTGAGAGAATCTGGTGTTTCTATGCTTTCGGCAGACTGTTTGATTTTATTGCGTAAGAAATCGTCATTCATGTTTTGGGTCCTCCTTTCTAAGATTCCAGCCAGGTGCGCATTTTCTGCAGGGCCCGGCTTTCTTTCGAACGCACGGTGGCATCCTTCAGATGCAGGATTCGCGCTGTTTCTTTGCTGGTGTAGCCGCCGAAAAGATGCATGGAGATGATCAGACGCTCTTCGTCTGTCAGGCGGCCAAATGCCTGCCGGATCTGCAGATTCTCATCCAGAGGAAAATCTGCGGCCAATTCTTCCGGCAGAGGTGTTGTCTTATGTACATATTCCTTGAGTTTTCGTTTGCATTTTACAGATAAGATTTTAAAAATCCAGGGTCTGAAAGACTCCTTCCGGCGAAGCTTGCCAAAACTGTGATAGCCGTCTACAATGGCTTCGCTGACCACATCCTCTGCATCCTGAGGGTGCCCCAGCGTGTATCGTGCAAATTTATACATATCCTGATAGACTTCTTCGTATAAGGCGGCAAATTCCCGGGTACTGGTACCATTTCCCATAGGCGACCTCATTTCTTTTTCGTGATCTTGTCTTCCTGTTTCATTTATATAGTGTTATCATAACATAAAAGTGTTGCATCCTTTTGAAAAAAAATATAACATGGACACTAACAGAAAGTATAATAGGCAGACAATACAGGAGGCGCTTATGAAAATCATTCATACAGCAGATATTCATCTGGGGGCATCCCCGGATTCGGAATACGACTGGAGTAAAGGACGAAAGGAAGAAATATGGGATACCTTTCGAAGCCTGATTCGAAAGACAGGAGAAGAAAAAGCAGATCTTCTGTTGATTGCAGGAGATTTGTTTCACAGACAGCCGCTGAAAAGTGAACTAAAAGAAGTGAATTATCTGTTTTCGCAGATCCCGGACACGCAGGTAGTTCTGATGGCGGGAAATCATGACTATATGAAAAAAGATTCTTATTACAGAAGTTTCAAATGGAATGAAAATGTGACTTTTTTTGGCAGCCAGAAGCTGGAGCGGGTATATCTGAAAAAAATACATACGTATGTATACGGGTTCAGCTATGAAAGCAGGGAAATCCGGGAGGCCTGCTATGATGAGTGTGTGCCGGGAAAGGAACCGGGTTTTCACATTTTATTGGCACACGGAGGAGATGAAAAGCATATTCCGATACGATTTCCAAAGCTGGCATCGGCAGGATTTGATTATGCAGCACTTGGACATATTCACAAGCCGAGAATGTTTGACCGGGGGATGGCGTACGCAGGGACGCTGGAGCCGGTGGACAGAAATGATTTTGGCAGTCACGGCTATGTGAAAGTCCTTTTGACAGAGAGTGCTTCTCATGTTCAGTTTGTACCGTTTGCAAAACGAAGCTATATTCCTCTGGAAATCTGTGTACATGAGGATATGGCACAGTCCGAACTGGAGGAGATTGTCCGTGAGGACATCCGCCAGAATGGTGAGGAAAACATATACCATTTGTCGCTCGTTGGTGTTCGTGAGCCGGATCTGGAATATAACACAAACAGGCTTCTGCATCAGGGGCGAATTGTCAGCGTGGAGGATTATACAGAACCTGCGCTTGATATCCATCTGCTGCATCAGCAGTATGATGGAACGATGATTGGAGCATACATAGAACAATTTCCGAGGGAGCCGGAGGGTATGGAACTGAAGGCACTTCAGTATGGAATTCAGGCATTATTGGAGACAAAACAGATATGATTATTAACAAATTGGAAATAAAGAATTTTGGGAAGCTTCACGAAAAGCAGGTGAAGCTTGGAGCGGGCGTCAATGTGGTTTACGGTGAGAACGAAAGCGGAAAATCCACGCTGCATACGTTTATCCGCAGTATGTTGTTTGGCGTGGAGCGCTTGCGCGGAAAAGCGGCGAGGACAGATACTTATAACCGGTGCGAGCCCTGGGAAAATCCAACTTATTATGCGGGAAATATGGAATTTACGTGTGGGGGAAAGCCTTTTTTGCTGTCGAGAAATTTTTATAAAGAAACGGAAAATGCCCGTCTTGTAAGTCTGGAGGATGGGGAGCATCTTTCTGTGGAAAACAGAGATCTGCAGATGCTTCTCGGAGGAATCAATGAGGGGATTTTTGACAATACCGTTTCTATCGGACAGCTAAAATGTGTAACGGGACGTTCGCTTGCGGAGGAACTGCAGAATTATATTGCCAATTATGAGAGCGGCGGTGATGTGGATATGAATCCTGCACAGGCAGCTGCAAATCTGAAAGAGAAGAGACGCAGGCTGCAGACGCAGAAAAAACAGGAGCAGTCACAGCTGGAACTCAAGCTTCGGGAGCTGCAGGCAAAACAGGAGCTTTTGCAGGCGCAGCAGGAAACCTGCCGAAGAAAGATGGAGGAATTTGCAGAGAAAGAAAAGAAAGAAAGCATCCCTGCAAAACAGTCTGGCGAAGAAAGACCTTCCAGGAAGTCAGCTCAGTCAGCAGGAAGTATCCAGAATATTTGGAATAAAATGGCGATTGCATGGACTGCGTTGGCGGTACTATTTTTGATCCTTGGTTTTGGATTCTGGGGAGATGTGAAATCCGTCATCTTTTTTGTACTGTCATGCGGAGCCGGTATCCAGGTTCCTGTCAGTTTTTTGATTCAGCGATATCTGGCAGGAAAGGCGCGGGAAGTTTCAGCAAAGAAGAGTCCTGCAGAAGACACGCAGAAGGAACAGCATGGAGAGTCAGAGGGAAAATGGCAGCAGATGCAGGAGGAATGGCAGGAGCGCCAGGTGATGCTGGAAAATCTGCAGCAGGAGCAGGAAGAACTGCAGAATATGCAGTATGAAACAAGTCAGACAGATGAAGAAATCGAAGCTGTCAATTATGCAATTGCGATGATGGAGAAGACGGTCAGTGGCATGCAGAAAAGTGTGGGAGGCCAGATACGTCGACGCACCGGAGAAATTTTGAGTGAACTGACAGACGGCAAATATTCCAATATTCTCATAGAGCCTAACATGGATATTCGTGTACAAACCATTCAGAAATCAATCGAGCTGCATCAGCTCAGCCGTGGAACGCTGGAACAGGTGTACTTTGCGCTGCGTATGGCCGTCAGCGAAGTGCTGTGTGCACAGGAAAAGATGCCGGTGATTCTGGATGATGTGTTTGCCATGTACGATGAAAAACGCCTTGAGAAGACGCTGAAGTGGCTTGTGGAACATAAGGAACAAGTGATTATTCTGACCTGCCACAAAAGAGAGGGAGAAATCCTCGATCGGATGGGCGTGCTGCATAAGAAGATAAATTTGTAAGGAAGGGACAGGGGACAGGTTTGTGTCCGGATTTTTCCGGACACAAACCTGTCCCCTTTGTCCCTTGTCCCTCTTATTTCTTGTAATCGAAATCTGGAATGTTGTGCCAACGTTCTTTGAAGTAGTGTGCAACCATTTTTGGTTTTCTGTCTCTGGTGAAGAGACCTTTTTTATTGCCCTGTACACGCAGCATGCTCTGGCTGGTAGCAAAGTCTGCGAAGTTCCATGCCTGCTCACCAACTACGAAGTCATAGTCATCAAAGACTGCATTGTTCATCTTGTAGTAGTCTACCTGATATTCTTCGGTGTACATCACTGGTGTGGTGTCGTGCAGACCCATAACTGTATCTGCGCCGTACTCTGTGAAAACGACCGGTTTCCCGACTTTTTTCCAGCCATCCAGTTCCTGGCGAAGTGCTTTTTCCGGTCCGACAAGATCCGGACCTCCGAAATACCAGCCATAGTAGCGGTTCAGGCAGATGACATCGCTGAGTTTTGCGGAACAGTCTGTCTCTGGGCCATTGCCCATCTGTACACTGACAAGTGTGCATGGACGTTTCTGCGGATCCAGGCTGCGTGCCAGCTCATAAAGAGGAGCGAAGTAGTCATAAGCTCCTTCCGAGTAAGAATCCGGCTCATTGGCAATGCTCCACATCACAACGCAGGCATGATTCTTGTCTCTGGAGATCAGGTCACGGATGACATCTTTGTGGTGCTCCTGTGTCTGTACGCCATGTTCTTTGTCAAACGTATGCACTTTCTGGCCATTGAAGTTTGCACCGCCGCCGAAATCGAGGTTAACACCAACGGCAGTTGTCTCGTCGATGACAACGATACCTTCCTCATCACACAGACGCATCATTTCCTCGCTGTATGGATAATGGCTGGTACGGAAGCTGTTTGCACCCTGCCATTTCATAATGGAAATATCTTTTGTATTCATCGGCAGATTGATGCCTCTTCCGGCCGGGAAGGTGTCCTCATGCTTGCCGTAGCCCTTGAAGTAGAATGGTTTTTCGTTGATCAGGAATTTGGTTCCTTCCACGCGAACGGTACGAACACCATATGGAAGTGTGTACACATCCTCTCCAAAGGTTACTTTGATGTCGTAGAGATATGCGTGCAGAGGCTGCCACAAGGTAACGTCTTTAATTTCCAGAGTGCCCTCTGTTCCCTGTGATTCTGCCACTTTATTTCCATCGCGGTCAAAAACTTCTACCAGACAGCTTCCCTCGCCAACAGTATCGATGCAGTAGGTAAGTGATGCATCGGTTCCATTCACGTGAGGTACAACGGTAATATCTGCGATATAGTTCTTCGGTGTTGTGTAGATTTTAACCGGACGGGTAATTCCACAGTAGTTGAAGAAATCGAAGTTTGGATTATTCTGTGGTTTTGTAGGCTCTGTACTTCCGCCAAATCCCATCATACCGCTCATCATATCGGATTTTCCGCCGACAGGAAGTGTTGTGTAATCAATCACGTTGTCGACTGCGATTGTCAGAAGGTTGTCACCATCCTGCAGCTTGTCTGTGATTTCTACCTCGAATGGCAGGAATCCGCCCTTGTGCTCACAGATGAGATCGCCATTTAAGTAAATTTTAGCTTTGTGAGTAACGGCTGCCATGCGAAGCATGATTCGCTGACTCTTGACGAACGCCGGTACGGAAACCATGCGCTGATAGAAAACCCAGCCGTAATGGTCGCGGAAATCAGGCCCTTCTTTGAGATCGTTGTAGGAAGCAGGAACCGGCATGGTCATGGCATCCTTCAGCGGGGATGCATACCATTTCTCTGCAAATCCGTTTCCATCGTCCAGTTTGAAATCCCAGACACCACTTAAATCACTGAGTAATCTTGATTCTGTTAAAATTGGATACAACATAGCTTTAACCTCTCTTTTCTTTTAATATGTTTACATTGTTTTCAACTGTTTTCTTATCCAGTGGATAAACAAATTTTAAAACCAAAGCCAGAAGAACGAATCCGACAGCAGGTATCAGGCAGGTGATATTGTAAATTCCGTTTGTGACTGCCGGATCAAAGGCTGTTGCTGCAGAGTAGCCGATGAGGCTCAAAAGTCCACCGATCAGTCCGGAAGAAGCTGCCTGTCCGAGCTTGCGGGCAAAGGAATATACGGCGTAGATGGTTCCGTCCGATCTGCTGCCTGATTTTACTTCTGCGTCATCAATGACATCAGTGATCATTGCCCAGCAAAGCAGATTGAAAAATGCGATTCCTAACGAAGAAATCAGATAAAGTCCTACAAAAACCCATACATTTTTCGTATGAAGGAAATAAGCAACAAACAAAGCAATTGCGCCAATGGCGGCTCCGGCTGTGGCAAGTTCTTTTTTTCCGATTTTAGAAGAAACTTTTACGATTACTGTGGAAAGCAGCAGTGTCACAACACTTTGTAGCATAGTTGCCATAGACAAAGCACCTGCGTTGCCGAAATAGTTAGGATAAATGTAATTTCCCATACCGCTCAGAGTCAGCTGTGCCAGAAGAAGCATCAGCGCTGCGACAACAATGCCGATGAGGGCCCGGTTGCCAAGCATGGTTTTTACAAGCTCTCCAAAAGAAAATTTCTCTGTTTTTGTTTCAATCTTTACACGCTCGGTTGTCAGATGATAACAAATCATATAACAGATAATTGCACCGATGGAACAGCACAGTGCTGCGATGCACATGCGATTGCCGGAAAATACGGTATTTCCTGCTGCATCTGTGTAGTAGACAATCAGTGGAAGCACAACACCGATGACTGTGCTTGCCAGTGTTGCTCCGATGGTACGGAACGTGGAAAGTGATGCACGTTCTTTTGGATCTTCTGTGATTGCGGATGCCATGGAACCATAAGGAATGTTAATTCCAGTATAGCAGATACTACCCCATAAAAGATACGTGAAAAACATCCAGAAAATCTTAAATCCCATAGACATGTCCTTGAACCATACTGCGTACATCAGAAACGATGCCAGAGCAACCGGTCCGCAGACTCTGCGAATCCAGGGTGTAAATTTTCCTTTTGCCGTGCTCTTGCTTCGGTCACAGATCTGCCCCATCGCCACATCGGTAAATGCATCGACGATTCGTGCGACCATCATCATCAATCCAACCAGACCACTGGAAACGCCCATGACATCTGTGTAGAATTTCATCAAAAACATCGATGAAAGAATAAAGGTAAAGTCGTTTCCGAAGTCACCGAACATATAGCCGATCCGGTCTGCCATCCCGAAAGGCTTTGTTCCTGTTTTTGCCTTCTCCATTAGTAAATCCTCCTTTTTTACTTTTGTGTTTTCTTGTTGGATTTATCTTATAGTTTTTCCATCTAAATGTGTTAGTATAATATTTATATATAATAATATTAAATTTATTTATATTGAGTAATACAAAATATTATATTATAATATATAAATATTATACTACTTAAGGAGGAAGGTTATGGAAAAAAGCCGGATAAACTTTGTGATTGATTTTGCAATACAGTTTTTCAGTGAACTGCGTATTGCTGCACGCCGTGCAGAGCTTTCGGGGGAATGGGATGATTCTTTTGATCTGGGACTGAGGAAGACAATCTTGAGTGACCCGACGTATATTGACCGGACATTCCCTGAATTTGATCCGCAAAATCTTCCGGAAAACACGATTGCGATTGTTCAGGATTTGTTTCGCTGCTATTATGTGATTATACCGATTCCTGATTCGGAGTCCCAATTAGCATTGTTTGTGGGCCCGTTTTCGTTGAATCAGCCTACACGAAGTGCTATTCAGCAGATGGCAGAACTGCTGAAGATTCCGGATGTACATACGACGTTTCTTGTACAGTATGCAGCCAGTTTACCGGTGATGCATGATCGAAGCTGTCTGTATAGTTTCCTTCAATGTGTTGGGTCGAGTCTTCATGGAAAGAAAGGATTTTTCATACAGACATTTACGACGCCGATTCCATCCATTCTCTCCTATGAGCGAGAAGACAGGCTGGCAAAAAATCAGCATACGGTAAAGGAACTGGAAAAAAGATATCAAGCAGAGGAACAGTTGATGTCCTGTATCTCCCATGGGGATTATGAACAGGCGCTGAAAATGGTTGACGAGAAAGAAATCCCTGACCCGGAACAGCGCACAACAGATACACTGCGCGACAAGAAGAATTATCTGATTATTATCAACACTCTTTTTCGCAAGGCTGCTCAGCGCGCAGAAGTTCACCCTGTTTATCTGGATGAGATTTCCGGTAAAATGGCTGTGCGGATAGAATCTTTAAATTCGTTGTCTCAGGTTCCGGTCATGCAGCGCGAAATGATCCGCAGGTATTGTATGCTGGTGCGTTCTAACTCCACGAAGGGGTATTCTCCTGTGATTCAGAAGGTCATGAACTATATTTTTGTGAATCTGGAAGATGATTTAAGTTTGCAAAGGATTGCCGCAGAACTTTCCATGAACAAAAGTTATCTGTCCACGCTGTTTAAGAAGGAGATGGGAATCACACTCACTGATTATGTCAATCAAAGCCGTATCAAACGGGCGATTTATCTTCTGAATACGGAGGACATGCCGATTCAGGAAATCGCCCAGCGGTGCGGGATTCCCAATTTGAGTTATTTTACCCGTATTTTTAAGAAAGAAAAAAATATGACGCCAAGTCAATATCGGGAGATGATTACGAAATGAGGGGGGAGGACAGGGGACAGGTTTGTGTCCGGAATAAAAAACCGGACACAAAACAGTCCCCAGTACTCCCCCAGAGCACTCCCCCCACCACAATAATATTTTACCATCTGCATATCACGGTAGTCTTTTGGTGAGATTCCATATTCTTTTTTGAAGGCACGGTAAAAACTGGAGTAATCACCGAATCCAAAGGTCTGATATACTTCCGTGATACTGGCTTTTCCTAAAATGGCTTCCCTGCAAAGGGCAAGCCTTTTTTTGGTAATATATTGATGGATGGACATGCCGAGTTTTTCTTTGAATACGTGAGCAATGTGATACTTGCTGACATAAAATTCTTTTGCCAGTGTCTCCAGTGAAAGATCTTCATCCAGATGATCTTCAATATAAAGGGTGATCTGCTGGTAGAGATCTAGTTCCTCTTTCTGTGTATCTGTGTTGTTTCTCTCATAGACAAGCCGGTTCAGACAGAGAATCAGGTCATTGACACACAGAGAAATCTGGGTATTGCGGGCAAAACGCTTTCCATGCATTTCTTCCAGAAGGCGAAGAATTTTTGACTGCACCGTATGGAAAGTAATCTTATCATTATGAAAAATATAGTTTTTGCTGGTCTGGACGTATTGCATCAGATAGAGATAGTCGGGCGAGAGCTGCAGAAGAAAATTGCAGTATTCCTGACTGATCCAGAAGATGAACCGGCGGTAGGGTGTATCCTGGCTATGGATGATCGGGCGATGTGAAACTTTCGGAGGCACCAGAAGAATATCTCCATATTTAATGGGAAAAATCTCCTTTCCAATCTGAATACTGATATCACCTTCCAGAAAAAAATAAAATTCATAATAGTCATGCGTATGCAGATTTACTTTTGAGAGATTCTGATCATTATAATAGTAGATTTCAAAATCCTGGGAAACCATATACTGGCGGGGGTTAAACGGAGACTGCAATTTTGATTTCATTCGGAGGACCTCCTTCGTTATCTTTTGGGGATTTTTCAAATTGATCGTATGTGCACCACTTTCCTGGTCAACAGAACACTTTCAAACGGCACAGTTTTCGGTTCCTTATTTCCGGAGTCTTTCCACATGACCGCCACTCGCCCGGGAGGGATACCACCGCACAGGCATGTCGATTTTCTTGCTTTTTCTGCGCCGCTTATGGATTGCTCTTGACGCAAACTCGCACACAGTGCTCAAACAGTGCGTCGCGAGCAATCGCTATGCTCGAAAAATCTGCGAAAATTTCTCCAAATGCCTGTGCGGTGGTATCCCTCCCGGACGAGCACGGTCATGCGGAAAACTCCTACATTTTCGCAAATGATGCAGATTTTGAAAAAACGTAACTGTTCAGCAGGTAATATCCCGAGACATACAAGCAAAAATCCATGAAAGTGCATATGTTCTTCTGTCTGGCACACTTTTCAACAAAAGACATTGCCAACAAAGTAGAACAGCCAATTTGCACAGATTGATCACCTTCCACAATCAAAGCGGAGAGATCGCACTTGATGTGGAAAGCCTTCCCTGTGCAAATGGTTGTTCGGAAGCCCCAAGCCAAACCTTGCCGTTGGGAATTTGTTACGTCGACCAGGAAAGCGGTGCACATGCAGTTCCGGACTGGGATACGTTCCATTGTCCGGACATATGATTGATTGGAATGATAGTAGAATGATAACATGAAACCGCAATTTTTGCAATGTATACAACAACCATGTCAATGGTGTTTTTTGGAAGAAAAGATATAATAAAAGTAACAAAAAACAACAGATTCAAGAAAAGGGGTAAAAAACTATGGAAATGACATTGAGATGGTATGGAAGCAAATTTGACACAGTGACTCTGCAGCAGATTCGCCAGATTCCTGGCGTGACAGGTGTCATCACAACTCTGTATGACACACAGCCGGGAGAAGTATGGAGCCGTGAGAGAATTCGTGCCATGAAAGAAAAAGTAGAAGCAGCAGGACTTCATGTTGCAGGAATCGAGAGCGTAAACATTCACGATGCAATCAAAACAGGAGCACCGGAGAGAGATCAGTACATTGCAAATTATATCGAGACTCTGGAAAATCTGGGAAAAGAAGATCTTCACCTGGTATGCTACAATTTCATGCCGGTCTTTGACTGGACAAGAACGGAGCTTGCAAGAGTACGTCCGGATGGTTCTACTGTACTGGCTTACACACAGGATGCAGTCGATGCACTTGATCCTGAAAAAATGTTTGAATCCATCGCCGGGGATATGAACGGAACCGTGATGCCGGGCTGGGAGCCGGAGAGAATGGAGCACGTAAAAGAGCTGTTTGAGCTTTACAAAGATATCGATGATGAGAAGCTGTTCGAGAATCTGAAATACTTCCTGGAGAAGATCATGCCGGTTTGTGACAAGTACGACATCAACATGGCAATTCATCCGGATGATCCGGCATGGAGTGTATTTGGACTTCCGAGAATCATTACATGTAAGAAAAATATTCTGAGAATGATGGAGATGGTAGATAACCCACACAACGGTGTGACTTTCTGTTCCGGTTCTTATGGAACTAATCTGGAAAACGATTTGCCGGATATGATCCGTTCCCTGAAAGGAAGAATCCACTTTGCTCACGTGCGTAACCTGAAATTCATCACACCAACAAACTTCGAGGAAGCAGCACATCTGTCCACCGACGGAACCTTCGATATGTATGAGATTATGAAAGCGCTGTATGACATCGGCTTTGATGGACCGATTCGTCCGGACCACGGAAGAATGATCTGGGGAGAAGTTGGAATGCCGGGATATGGACTCTATGACCGTGCACTGGGAGCTACCTATCTGAACGGTCTTTGGGAAGCAATTGAAAAATCTCAAACAAGAAAGGACTGATCCGTATGCGTTTAAGTGAACAGGGATTACAGGAAGAAAGAGCACAGTGGGAAGCTGCGGACTATCATTTGCCGCAGTATGACCACAAAGCAATGGTAGAAAAAACAAAGGAAAATCCGTTCTGGCTTCATTTTGGAGCCGGAAACATTTTCCGCGCCTTTCAGGCAAATGTAGTAGAAACTCTTCTGAATGAAAACAAGTTGGATAGAGGACTGATCGCAGTGGGTAATCATGATTCGATGGAGCAGCTCGGCCGTCCGCATGATGAGTATTCCATTCTCGTAACTTTAAAGGAAGACGGAACAATTGAGAAGACGGTTGTGGGCAGTGTGGCGGAATTCCTTACTCTGGACAAGGGATATGACAAAGAATTCGACAGACTGAAAGAAATCATGAAAAAGGATTCCCTGCAGATGGTGTCTTTTACTATTACAGAAAAAGGCTACAGTCTGAAAACCGGTGATGGAAGCTACACAGAAGACGTTCAAAAGGATCTGGAGAACGGACCCAAACATCCGTGCAGCTACATGGGCAAGATTACAGCACTTCTGTATGCGCGTTATCTCGCAGGTCAGAAACCGCTGGCAATGGTAAGTATGGATAACTGTTCTCACAATGGCGATAAGCTGAAGGCGGCAGTAACTGCATTTGCAGAAAAATGGTGTGAGCTTGGTTTGACGAAGGCAGGATTTGACGCGTATGTGAATGACTCTGCGAAAGTTTCCTTCCCTTGGTCCATGATTGATAAGATTACGCCAAGACCGGACAGCACGGTGGAGGAAATCCTTGCCAAAGACGGTATTCAGGATCTGAAACCGATTATCACTAGCAGAAAAACGTACATTGCACCGTTTGTCAATGCGGAGGAGTGCCAGTATCTCGTGATCGAAGACAGTTTTCCAAACGGAAGACCGGCACTGGAACAGGGAGGTCTGATTTTTACAGACAGAGAGACGGTTGAGAAGACAGAGAAAATGAAGGTATGCACCTGTCTGAATCCGCTTCATACAGCACTGGCTGTCTTCGGTTGTCTGCTTGATTTCAAATTTATCTGGGAAGAGATGAAGGATGAGACACTTCGCAGACTGGTGGAGAAGATTGGATACGGCGAGGGGCTTCCTGTTGTGGTAAATCCTGGCGTTTTAAATCCAGAAGAATTTATCAACACTGTTTTGAATGTGCGTATTCCAAATCCATTTATGCCGGATACGCCGCAGAGAATTGCAACCGATACCTCACAGAAGCTGGCGATTCGTTTTGGTGAGACCATCAAGGCATACCAGGCAGCAGAAAATCTGGATGTAAAATCACTGAAGCTGATTCCTCTGGTATTTGCAGGATGGCTTCGCTATCTGATGGCAGTGGATGACGAGGGGAAAACGTTTGAACTGAGCGCAGATCCCCTTCTTGATACCGTGCGTCCGTATGTATCCACACTTGAATTGAAAGAGGATCAGGATGTAGAGGATGCTGTGGCACCGGTGCTTCATATGAAACAGATTTTTGGGGTAGACCTCTATGAAGCAGGGCTGGCCGATCTGGTTATTCAGTATCTGGAAGAGATGACATCCGGTGTCGGCGCAGTCAGAGCAACTTTGAACAAATATGTATAAAGGATAATTGTTCAGTAGGAAATATCCCGTGAGAGTACTGAACAGATACAATAAAGGACGGATAGAAGCATGAAAACATTTATGGATAAAGATTTCCTTTTGGAAACAGAAACTGCCCGCACACTGTATCATGAATATGCGGCGAAAATGCCAATCATCGATTATCACTGCCACATCAATCCACAGGAGATTGCGGAGGATAAAAAATTTGAGAACATCACCCAGGTATGGCTGGGTGGTGACCATTATAAATGGCGCCAGATGCGTTCCAATGGAGTAGAAGAAAAATATATCACTGGAGATGCATCTGACAGGGAGAAATTCCAGAAATGGGCAGAGACGCTGGAGAAAGCCATCGGCAATCCGCTGTATCACTGGAGCCATCTGGAATTGCAGAGATACTTTGGTTACTACGGTGCTTTAAACGGCGACACAGCGGAGGAAGTGTGGAATCTCTGCAATGCGAAGCTTCAGGAAGATGGCATGAGTGCGAGAAATCTCATTCGTCAGTCGAATGTGACGCTTGTGTGTACCACAGACGACCCGGTAGATTCCCTGCACTGGCATGAAGTGATTGCTGCAGATGAGAGCTTTGAAGTGCAGGTGCTTCCTGCGTGGAGACCGGATAAGGCGATGAATCTGGAAAAACCGGATTATCTGGATTATCTGAAAAAGCTGGAGGATGTCAGTGAAAGAAAAATTGACAGCTTTGTCTCTCTGATAGAAGCACTTCGCAAAAGAATGGATTATTTTGCAAAAAGAGGATGCTGTGTATCGGATCATGGACTGGAATATGTGATGTATGCGCCGGCATCAGCAGAAGAGGTCGAGGCAATTTTCTCGAAAAGACTGGCTGGACAGAGTGTCAGCAGAGAAGAAGAACTGAAGTTTAAGACTGCATTTATGGTGGCCCTCGGAAAAGAGTATCATAAGAAAAATTGGGTGATGCAGCTGCACTATGGAGTGAAGAGAGACAATAACGGAATGGTTTTCGGGAAGCTTGGTCCGGATGCAGGAATTGACTGCATCAACAATTATGCACCGTCGGCGCAGATGGCGGATTATCTGAATGCGCTGGCTGCAGTAGATGAGCTTCCGAAGACAATCCTGTATTCTCTGAATCCGGCGGACAATGCGGCAATCGGAACCATCATCGGATGCTTCCAGGATTCCAGCGCCGCAGGAAAAATCCAGCAGGGAAGTGCATGGTGGTTCAACGACCACAAGCAGGGCATGATTGACCAGATGACTTCTCTGGCAAGCCTTGGACTGCTTGGAAACTTTATTGGAATGCTCACCGATTCCAGAAGTTTTCTGTCCTACACAAGACATGAATACTTCCGCAGAATCATGTGCAATCTCATTGGCGGCTGGGTAGAGAATGGTGAATATCCGGCAGATGAAAAGAGACTGGGACGTATGGTGCAGGATATCTCTTATAACAATACAAAAAATTATTTTGGTTTTGAACTTTAAAGGGGGACGGTTCAGTGGGACAGGGGACAGGTTTTCGTGTCCGGATTTATGTAAATTCGGACACAAACCTGTCCCCTTTGTCCAACCTTGTAAAAGCAAGAATTTCATGGTATCATAAGAATATATAAAAAACAATGCAATTGCATAATTTAAGAATACAATACGGACGTTTGGGGAAAGGATGATTTTATGGGGATTTATTTGAATCCGGGAAATCAGGCATTTGCGGAAGCTTTAAACTCTGAAATTTATGTAGATAAAAGTGGGTTAATTGAATATACAAATAAAGTATTGGGAACGAAGCAGAAATATGTTTGTGTCAGCAGACCAAGACGATTTGGAAAGTCTATGGCAGCAGATATGCTAAATGCATATTACGACAGAAGTTGTGATTCGTCAGAAATGTTTGAAAAACTGGAAATTTCAGAGAAATCATCGTATGCTGCACATTTAAACCAGTATCCTGTGATTTTTATGAATATGCAGAAGTTTTTAAGCAGATCTGAGTCAGTAGATCATATGGTTCGATACCTTCAGAAAAAAGTTCTTGCAGAAGTACGTGAAATGTATGGTGAGAGTGTAAAAGAAACAGAACTTCTTGCAGAAGCATTGGAAGAAGTGTATGCTCAGAAACAGGAATCATTTGTGTTTATTATTGATGAGTGGGATTGTATCTTTCGGGAGTATCCGCAGGATATAGAAGCACAGACGAAATATCTGGATTTTTTAAGAGATCTTCTGAAAGACGCCAGATATGTAAAACTTGCATATATGACAGGAATTTTACCGATTAAAAAATACGGAACACATTCTGCATTAAATATGTTTGATGAATATTCCATGACAAATCCCGGAGTTCTGGCTTCTTATGTTGGATTTACAGAAAAGGAAGTACAGGAATTGTGCAGAAAATATCATGTGGATTTTCAGGAAACAAAAAGATGGTATGATGGATATCAATTCCGCAGAGAAAACCATATATACAGCCCCAAGTCAGTGGTTGGCGCCATGCTTCATGGAGAATTTGACAGTTACTGGACGCAGACAGAAACATATGAGGCGTTAAAAGTATATATTGAAATGAATTACGATGGACTTAAGGATGCAATTATCCTGATGCTTGGATCTGGAAAATGTAAAATTAATCCCAGAAATTTTCAAAATGACATGACAACATTTAAAAGTAAGGATGATGTATTGACTTTGCTGGTTCATCTTGGCTATCTGGCATTTGATGTAGATACAAAGCAGGTATTTATTCCAAATCTGGAAGTGGAAACAGAATTTGCAAATGCTGTGGAGGATGCCGGATGGAAGGAAGTAATAGATGCTATTTCCTCTTCGGAAAGATTGCTGGAATTTACTCTAGCCAGAGATATGCAGGCTGTGGCAAAAAAGATAGAAGAAATCCATATGGAGAATACATCTATCCTCAATTAATTATAATGCGAAGACCAAAAAACATGAATGTATGATTGAAGAGTATTGAAAAAAGGGACAGGGGACAAAAACCTGTCCCACTTTTTTGTCAAATCTCTTATTCTTCCTTAATCTTCATTTGTCAGTTCTTTTATCAACCCAAATAGCTTGCCGCTGTTGCTAATACTGTAATTCTTACCGCCATAGCTCCATATGTTCTCCCCCTCAAAGGAATAGTATATGTAATGCTCATCCGACAGCTTGAACTGCACATAATGATAACAGTCGGTAATGGATTCATTTGTTTCTCCGTCAACTTTTACCATGCCAAGATACTTGTACAATTCTTTGATTGTTTCTGCATCCGTTATTGTTATCTCCGGATTGCTCCCCATCTGATCGTATAAAGCATTTGCCTCCTCAGGCACATTACCATCCTTAAAATACTGAATCAATTCTGCAGAACCGTTACTTAAAATGTATATAAATATATATGCATACATTTCCACCTTAACGGT
>JAUNPJ010000005.1 GCA_030536755.1 Eubacteriales bacterium
AATCGGCGTATCCGTTGGCTCCGGGGTAGGAATCGGCGTATCCGTTGGCTCCGGGACAGGTTCCGGTGTACTTGTTATGACCTCATTTAAATAACTGGTTGCTTCGTTGACCTCATAATCATTGGCATTTACTTTTGCCATAGTCCCAACTGCGTTACTCCACGCATCAGAAAACCCATTCAGCATCTGATATTTCTCACGATTCTGATTTACAAGTCCCATCAGTCTCACCAGCTGCGTTTTATCCCCTACAGGATAGTAAACAGTACTGCCGCTTTGGCCTGTCAAATCTGCTCCCATACAAAGTGTGAACATAAATCTTGCCACATCATCCTGCGTCGGCGCCACCGATCCCATTCCCAGCGGAACATACTGGTTATTCACGTAATACATCCATCCGGATCCTGACGTGTAGGATCTCTCATACAAATTTCCCGGCATATAGTTTTCACCGATTGACTGATTGTTTTGATTCAGAATATCGATTACACATGCGGGAATCCTGCTGCTTCCAACATCTACACCATGAATACCGGACAAATAAAATCCCATTGGAGTATCATTATAAGCATAAGAAATTCCTTTTTGATGGAGTACTCGCTGCAGAACATCCGCATACGTCTCCCCCGGCGTGAACTCTACAACAGTCGGCTCGATGATAAAGTCTCCTCCGACTACAAAACGCTCCAGAGTCATCGTCATCGTATCTGCCAAGGTCTCTACCTTTCCTGTCAGCACCAGGGCGAACATCACACACGCTACCCATAGCAGACCTTTCACTTTTTTTCGTTTCTTTCTCATTGTCATCCTCCTTTGTTGATTGTTTCCCCCTAAAAAAGGGTATAAAAAACAGACATCCGCAGGCCTCGGACACTGTATTTTTGCCGGATTTCTGTCGGCATATGCGATTGTAAAATCAAAAAAGCCCTCCAGTTCTCACCGGAAGGCTCATATGTATGCTATATAGGGATAAAATTTCACTACATACCATCATATACGCTCCTGGCGCTGTTCAAGTATGCAGTGGACACGGACTTATGTATCTGAGATACACTTACCGCAAAAGACTTGTTCCGGATTTTCACCGGATTTTCCATTATCATTCACCAATTATTATTCGTAAATGGCTGCTACTGTTCTGTATTTATATGAATAAATAATATCTCATTTTGTTTAATAAGTCAATACAATTTGGAAAATTCCCCATCTGTATTTTGTCAAATCAAAGAAATTCCAGACACATGCTATATTTTTCGGCATATTCCTCCATTTTACTCCCCTTTTTACATCGAATCGTACAGTTTTTGTTCGTGATCCAGTCTCCTACCGTGTCCGGGTCATGATGAATTTCCAGAGTTTTCAGCTTTCCGCATCCATGGAAGGCCCATTTTCCGATAGTCTGTACTGATTTTGGAATTTTTACATATTCCAGACTCTTACACTTCAAAAAAGCACTCTCTCCAATAAAAGTAAGACCATCCGGCAGCTTCACCTGCTTCAACCCACACTGATAAAAAGCTCTTTGTCCAATCATCCACAGTGTAGAAGGCAATTCAATTTCCTGCAAAGCTTCACATTTGTAGAAAGCCTCTTCCTCAATTACTTCGAGTTCTTTTGGCAGCGTGACATGCTTCATCTGGCGGCACTCCGCAAAGGTTCCGGAAGCAATCGTTTTGCATTGCCTGTTCTCCGAGAAATCAACATTCTCAATTCTTTTACATTTGTAAAAAGCCTGGCCACCTATCGCACAGAGATTTTCAGAAAATTGAATTTCTTTCAAATTGCTGCAATTGGCAAAAGCTTCCTCCTTCACTTTCCTTATTTTCGGAAACTCAACCGTCCGCAATGCCGTACAGCCACAAAACGCCTGCTGCTCGATCACCTGAATCTCCGGCAGTGTAACATTTCTTACCTTGATGTTATTTTTCAAACATTCCTGCCCCATAGCCTGATAGCAATCATCAATCCTGTAATCCTCCCGAACACCTGCAAGTGCATCTTTTCGATTTAAAATCCTGTATTCCATAGTTTTCCCCCTCTTCACACCTGAAAAAGGGCACAAAAAACAGACCTCTGTTATGTGCCTCCAGATGCTCCGTCTTTATTATGCAGATACCTGTATCCTGTCTCGCAGTTCAAACCTACTTGCCATCCCTTCCCGGTTACCCAGTGGCTCTGATGACGTTCGTCCTGATTACAGTGGGGACAAATCCGTGTCGGAATCTCACCGAAAGTTCCAAAATGCATGTGCATTTTCTGTATCTGTACGAATGACTCTATGATTATTGCAATCACTCTGCTTTTCCTTTCTATTATCATATCTGGAAATAAGCAGATTGTCAACTTTTTTACCGGTTTTCCTTTAAAAATAACTGACAACGTATTATCATCCCTGTTAATTTTTTAATTAATAATGAAAGTATGGCTTTTTTCAATCATTTGTGTTAAACTGACAAAAGATTACAGTATATAGGATTCAGTACTGCACATTATTGCCATAGTGAAGGAAAAAACATATTCTTACAATTAGGAGGAAATTATCATGGCAATTCAAATTGGCATCAACGGATTCGGACGCATCGGACGTGTTGCATTCCGTATCGCCATCAGTCAGCCTGAAACCTTTCACTTATGCGGAATCAACGTCCGCAACGCAGATTTGGATTATATGGTCTATATGATCCGTTATGATACCATATTCGGTCGGTTCAAAGGAGAACTCGCTACTTATGATAAGGGAATCGTCGTGAATGGGCAGAAGATTCCTGTATTTTCATGCAGCGATGCCTCCTTAATCCCATGGGGAGACTGCGGTGCCGAATATATCATAGACGCCACCGGCGCATTCTGCACGACCGCAAAGGCAATGTCTCACATTCATGCCGGCGCAAAAAAAGTGATTATCTCTGCCCCTGCAAAAGACGAAGAGACTCCTACTTTTGTCATGGGCATCAACCAGGACAAGTACACCCCTGATATGCAGGTCGTATCCAACGCATCCTGCACGACCAACTGTCTGGCTCCTATCTGCAAGGTACTCGAAGATAATTATGGAATTGAGTACGGACTCATGTCAACCATTCATGCAGCAACCGCCAAACAGAAGGTTGTAGACTGCCGTTCTCTGAAAGACTGGCGGACAGGGCGTGCTGTGTTCGGAAATCTGATTCCATCCACCACCGGTGCTGCAAAAGCGATTTCTCTGGTAATTCCTTCCCTGAAGGATAAGATGAACGGAATCTCTTACCGTGTGCCTACCTCAGATGTTTCGATTGTGGATTTGAATGTAGCGCTGAAAAAGGAAACCACTTACGCAGATATCTGTGAAAAAGTCCGCGAGGCTTCCAGAACCTATCTGGCAGACATTCTGGATTTTGTGGATGATGAGGTGGTATCTTCCGACTTTATCGGAGAGACGCACGCATCTATTTTTGATATTCGTCAGGGAATACAGGTGAACACTCATTTCTTCAAACTGATTTGTTTCTATGACAATGAGTGGGGCTATACCAGTCAGATTTTCCGGCTCATTCAGTACATGAGCCAGATGGATCACAAATAGCAGGTTTCTATGGCAGTAGTTTGCTGGAAATACTGTAATCCGGTCACTCGCATCGTACATATCCATTCGTCATTACGATTATGTACTCTGTGATTTCTTATGCAAACAGGCTCCTGAAGAGCACAGGAAAACTATTTTCCCGTATTCTTCAGGAGTCTGTTGTTTCTCTTTTCATTCTCTTTTTATCTCATTCTGTATTATTGACATTTGCACTTCTTTCCACTAAAATGGAAAAGATATGGGGCAATATTACTGCCCGTGGACGCATTTACGGAAAGGACACAAAAGAAATGACGACAACAATTGGTTTTATCGGTCTGGGACTGATCGGAGGCTCTATGGCAAAAGCTATCCGAAAGGCGCACCCGGATTATCACATTATGGCTTATAACCGTACAAGAGAAATCGCAGAGCAGGCGCAGGCAGACGGTATCATCAATACCATCTGCGAAGATGAGGATTTTCAGTTTGCAAAATGTGATTTCATCTTTCTTTGTACACCAGTGGAGCAAAATACCAAATATCTCACCTTTTTAAAAAGCATTGTTGGTCCGACTTCCATCATCAGCGATGTAGGAAGCGTAAAAGGACCTATTCACAAAGAAATTGCCGAGCTTGGGCTTACCTCTTCCTTTATCGGCGGACATCCTATGGCGGGATCCGAAAAAACAGGCTATGCCAATTCCAAAGCACATATGCTGGAAAATGCCTACTACATTCTGACGCCCGGCGAAAACGCATCCATCGATAAAATTTCCCGTTATGTAGAACTTGTGACTTCAATCAACGCGATTCCTCTCGTTCTTACTTACGAGGAGCACGATTATATCACGGCAGGTGTCAGCCATCTACCTCACATCATTGCGGCCACACTTGTCAATCTGGTGAAGAATCTGGACAACGAAGACGAACATATGAAAATGATCGCTGCCGGTGGTTTCAAGGATATTACAAGAATTGCTTCTTCCTCCCCTGTCATGTGGCAGCAGATCTGTGAGGAAAATCAGGAAAATATTTCCCGTGTCCTCGATGAATATATCCGTATGCTGATTCAGGCAAGATACGACGTAGACCATCACGAAGCCGAGGCAATTTACAAGATGTTTGAATCTTCCAGAGATTATCGTGATTCCTTCGATATCCTTCCAAAGGGTCCATTGAAAAAACGCTACGAACTGTACTGCGACATCGAGGACGAGGCTGGAGGAATCGCCGCCATCGCTACTATTCTTGCCATGGATGGAATCAGTATCAAGAATATCGGCATCATTCACAACCGTGAATTTGAGCAGGGCGTACTGCGCATTGAATTTTATGACGCCCTCTCTCTGAGCAGTGGTGTTTCCCTGCTGCGCAAGAGAAATTATATTGTTTATGAGCGTTGATGCTATAACAGGAGGAATGTTATGATCTTAGAAATTACAAAAGCAAATTCCTTAAAAGGAGAAGTAAAAATTCCGGGAGACAAATCTGTTTCCCACCGCGGCATTATGCTTGGTGCACTGGCAAGCGGAATCACTCGCATCACCAATTTTCTGCAGGGTGCCGACTGTCTTTCTACCATTGACTGTTTTCGAAAAATGGGCATTGCTATCGAAAACAAACCACAGGAAATTCTGGTACACGGCAAGGGTCTCCATGGACTTCAAAAGCCGGATTCCATGCTGGATGTCGGAAACAGCGGAACGACGACACGATTGATCTCCGGTATTCTGGCAGGGCAAAATTTTACAAGCGAACTGACAGGAGACGCTTCCATCCAGAGCCGTCCTATGGGGCGAATCATCACCCCGTTAAGCCAGATGGGTGCTTCGATCACAAGTATAAAGGGAAACAACTGCGCACCGCTCCACATTGAAGGTGGAAATCTCCATTCCACTCATTATGATTCACCGGTGGCTTCTGCTCAGGTAAAATCCTGCGTCTTATTTGCCGGCATGTATGCCAAAGACGGCGGACGCACTTCTGTCACAGAACCGTCCCTGTCCCGCAACCACTCCGAGCTGATGCTTTCTCATTTCGGTGCAGACTTGACGAGCGAGGGCACCACCGTTTCCATCGCTCCGGAACCAGTTCTGGAAGCAAGAGAAATTGAGGTTCCGGGAGATATCTCTTCTGCTGCTTATTTTATCGCTGCCGGACTTCTTGTTCCGAATTCCGAGGTTCTTGTCAAAAACGTGGGAACCAACCCCACCAGAGACGGTTTTCTGCGTGTCTGCCGTGCCATGGGCGCAGATATAACGCTTCTGAATGAGCGAAATGACAGCGGCGAGCCGGTTGCGGATATCCTTGTCCGCTCCAGCCATTTGAAAGGAACGGTCATTGAGGGAGATATCATTCCGACCCTGATCGATGAAATTCCGATCATTGCCGTGATGGCGGCTTTTGCAGAGGGAGAGACCGTCATTCGTGATGCTGCTGAACTGAAGGTCAAGGAGTCCGACCGCATCGCCGTTATGGTAGAAAATCTGTCCGCAATGGGTGCAGACATCACAGGAACCGATGATGGCATGATCATCAACGGTGTTTCCCATCTGCAGGGAGCACACATCCAAAGCCATCTGGATCACCGCATTGCCATGTCTTTTGCAGTGGCAGGGCTTGCCGCTGAGGGAATAACCTCCATCGAAAATGGAGACTGCGTGAACATTTCCTACCCGCGCTTCTACGATGACTTAAATCAATTGCGATAAAACAAAAAACCTGCCGGTATATCCACGAATCATACGGAATATATCAGCAGGTTTTTTGCATGCCTGTCGCTTTCTTTTTAAATTGTTTCACCAAGTCCATCCTCTATCGTTTGAATCACCTTTTTGAGTGCCTCTTCTTCATCCGGTCCTTTACAACAAATCTCAATCTCCTGCCCCTGACGAACCCCGGAAGCCAGAATACTTAAAATACTTTTTAAATTCGCCGTACCCTGTACTCCATTCTTCTCATACTGAAACTCAATCCTGGAAGAATAGTTGTCAATGCTGTTGGAAAGGACAGTTGCTGTTTTTAAGTGAAAGCCGGAAGGATTCAAAATTTTGACTTTCTGACTGACCATAAAATCACTCTCCTTTATCGTTTTGTCTGTATATAGATATACTGTAACTGTTCAATAGGTAATATCCACGGTTATTGTAACACAAAATCTGGAAATTGTCTCCAATTTTCTCATTTTTTACACTTTTTTTACATTTTTTAAGGGCAGAGAAATCCTCTCTGCCCCATTGCTTATTCTTCGATATGTTCTCGCCCCTGTGCGATCATTGTCCGCACATGATCATCTGCCAGAGAATAGAAAATAGATTTTCCCTCTCTTCTGCTTTTTACCAGCTTGTTCTGTTTGAGAATGCGAAGCTGATGGGAAATGGCCGACTGTGTCATATTCAGAACTTTCGCCAGATCACACACGCACACCTCCGCCTCAAACAGCACAAACAAAATCCGGATCCTTGTGGAATCACCGAATACTTTAAACAACTCTGCCAGATCATACAACTCTGTCTCCTCCGGCATCGTCTCATTGACAATTTTCAGAAGTTCTTCGTGAACCTCCACGGTATCACAACACATCTTTTCTTTTTCGCTCACTCTTTTTCACCGCTTTCTATAACCGCTTCACAAATAACGCACGAATGGCATTCAGCACAGCAATGACCATGACACCTACATCCGCAAAAATAGCAAACCACATATTTGCAATTCCAAGTGCGCCAAGAATCAGACAGATTATTTTGATTCCAATCGCAAAATAAATATTTTCATAGACAATTCGAATACATTTTCTGGCAATCCGGATTGCCTTTACAATTTTCATCGGGTCATCATCCATCAGAACAATATCTGCCGCCTCAATCGCCGCATCGGATCCAAGTGCACCCATAGCAATTCCAATGTCCGCTCTGGACAATACCGGTGCATCATTGATACCGTCTCCGACAAATGCCAGTTTTTCCTTTGGACCTTTATTGCCAAGCAGTTCTTCTACTTTTTCCACTTTGTCACCCGGCAGCAATTCGCTGAATACCTGATCCACGCCAAGATTGTCTGCAACCTGACGCGCCACTTTTTCGCTGTCGCCGGTAAGCATCACGGTCTTTCGAATTCCTGCTTTTTTCAGATCATGAATCGCCTGTGCAGAAGTCGGTTTCACCACATCGGAGATCAGAATATGTCCTGCATACGCACCATTAATTGCCAGGTGCACCACAGTTCCCACGTGATGGCATTCCTGAAATGGGATATTTAACCGTCTCATCAGCTTATCATTCCCTGCTGCCACCGAAACACCATCCACTTTCGCCAATACACCATTTCCGCTGATTTCTTCTACATCACTGACTCTGGACTGATCAATTGGTTTTCCATAAGCATCTCGCAGACTTCTGCTGATTGGATGGGAAGAAAAACTTTCTGCCAGCGCAGCATACTCCAGAAGTTTCTTTTCCTCCATCTCATTGTGATGCACGCCAGACACCTCAAACACACCTTTTGTCAGTGTTCCTGTCTTATCGAACACGACATATTTCGTCTGGGCAAGAGTTTCCAGATAGTTGGAACCTTTCACCAGAACTCCTGCATTGCTGGCACCGCCGATTCCTGCAAAGAATCCAAGCGGAATACTGATAACCAGCGCACATGGACAGCTGATGACCAGAAATGTCAGCGCACGATAGATCCAGTCACCCCATTCTGCCGAAAAGCCAAGTATCAGGCGCACCAGAGGCGGCGCAATCGCCAGAGCCAGTGCTCCATAACAGACTGCCGGTGTATAATAGCGGGCAAATTTGGAAATAAAATTCTCTGATTTTGATTTCTTGGAACTGGAATTTTCTACAAGATCCAAAATCTTCGATACTGTGGACTCTCCAAATTCTCTCGTTGTCTTTATTTTCAGAACGCCGGACATATTAATGCATCCGCTGATGACTTCGTCACCCTCTTTGACTTCTCTCGGAAGACTTTCTCCGGTAAGTGCACTCGTATTCAGAGAAGCTTTTCCTTCTATAATAATACCATCAATCGGAATCTTCTCTCCCGGCTGAACCACGATCACAGTTCCGATTTCCACCTCATCCGGATCGATTTTCTCCAGCTTACCATCCTGTTCCACATTGGCATAATCAGGGCGAATGTCCATCAATTCACTGATGTTGCGGCGGCTTTTGCCGACAGCATAGCTCTGAAACAGTTCACCAATCTGATAGAACAGCATAACTGCCACACCTTCTTTGTAGTCTCCAAGCAAAATAGCACCAATCGTGGCAACTGCCATCAGAAAGTTCTCATCAAAGACCTGCCTGTTTCGGATTCCTTTCCATGCCTTCTTCAAAATATCATATCCGATTACAAGATAGGCAAGCAGATATAATCCCTGGCGAAAATAACCTTCCAGTGACAGCAGCTCAATCAATACCATCAAAACTGCTGACGCAATAATGCGAATCAGAACTTTTTTCTGTTTTTTACTCATGATTGTCTCTTCCTTTCCTGCCAGGGAACATTCCCTGCTTCACTCTGATCGATTACAGATAAATCTCGCAGTCATCCTCTACTTTTTTGCAGTTTTTCAAAACCTCTTTCATGACAAGTTTTGGCTCCTGCCCTTCCTCAAACTCGACAATCATTTTCAGAGTCATAAAATTGACAGTCGCATCCTTCACACCCGGAGTGTTCTTTGCTGCCTGCTCCATTTTGTTTGCACAGTTTGCACAGTCTACCTCAATTTTGTAAGTTTTTTTCATCGTGCTTCTCCCTTCATCTGTTCTTATGTTTTCTTTTTTCATATGAACAATCATTCATATGTTTAATTGTATTATAGCAAAGATAAACAGAATGTCAATGCTTTTTTCAAAACTTGTTACTGTTCACAGTAACTTAGCCAAAAGGCAGTTGCTTCCATATTATTTTTGAGCTATAGTGGTAATAAAAAAGAATACCTACAACAGAAATGGAGTGATTTTGATATGAAATACCTTGTAATCGGAGCAGGCGGAACAGGCGGCTGCATCGGAGGATTTCTGGCAAAAGCCGGAAAGGATGTAACGCTCATTGCCCGCGGTGAACATTTAGCACAGATGCAGCAGCACGGACTGCAGTTTGAAACGTTAGACGGCAGCTATTTCGTGCCTGTGAAAGCATGCACAATGGAAGAATATACAGAGAAACCGGACGTCATCTTTGTCTGCGTCAAAGGCTATTCCCTGGCAGATACGATTCCCTTTATTCAGAAAACCGCCTTTTCCCATACGATCGTCATCCCGATTCTCAATATCTATGGAACCGGAAAACAGATGCAGACAATGCTCCCTGACCTCACGGTGACCGACGGCTGTATTTACATTGCCGCCGAAATCAAATCTCCGGGCACCATTCTGATGTCCGGCAGAATCTTTCGTGTTGTCTACGGTCTTCGAAAAGGCACACCGGATTCCGTCACGAAGGCTGTGATACCGGTACTGGAACGCATCGGACAGGATCTGACAGACGCACAGATTACGCCGCTGCTGTCTTCTTTCATTGAACGGGATGCCCTGCAGAAATTCTCCTTTGTCTCTCCTATGGCAGCTCTCGGTGCCTCCTACGACATTCCTTCCGCAGCCGTGCAGAAAGAAGGCGATTTCCGCAGCATGTTTGCAGCTTTGATTCAGGAAATCAAAGCATTATCCGATGCCATGCAAGTCAGCCTGCCGGAAAATATTGTAGAAATCAATCTCAAAATCATGGATGATCTGATTCCAACTGCAACTGCCTCTATGCAAAGAGACATCAAAAACGGAAAACAGTCCGAGGTGGACGGTCTTGTCTATCAGGTCTTGCGTCTTGGCGAGCAGTACCATGTTCCTGTGCCTGTTTATACAAAGCTCGCCGACAAGTTGAGACAAATGCTGTAATATCCTGATTAGAATAACACATTTTCTCCTTTTGCATATCATGAAAGAAACTGTTAGTTTCTGAACAGTACAGGGAGTGAATCATATGTCTTTATCAGGTAAAAAAATCGGAGTAGCCATCACCGGCTCTTTCTGTACTTATGAAAAAGTATTCGAAGAACTTCAGAAACTGACTGAGGAAGGCGCTTTTGTACAGACCATCTTTTCTGATGCCGCCAAAAGCATTGACAGCCGCTTTGGAAAGGCAGAGGATTTCATCAAAAAAGCTGAAAAAATTACGGGCAATCCGCCCATTATGACCATATCAGATGCGGAACCCATCGGACCGGGGAGTCTGTTAGATATTCTGGTAATTCTTCCATGTACCGGAAATACCATCGCAAAGCTTGCCAACGGTATCACAGACACCCCCGTCTTAATGGCCGCAAAGGCACATCTTCGAAACAATAAGCCTCTTCTGATTTCCATTTCCACAAACGACGCTCTTGGACTGAACATGAAAAATATCGGACTTTTGCTAAACGCAAAAAATATCTATTTCATTCCCTTCGGCCAGGATAATCCCCATAAAAAGCCAAATTCCATGATTGCCCATACCAATCTTTTGCTTCCTTCTTTAAAAGCAGCTTTAGAAGGCAGACAGTACCAGCCAGTGATATGTTGATTGAAAAAAGGAGAATGAAACATGTGCGGAATTGCCGGTTTTTATAACCCAACAGAGGATTACATTGCCCAAAAAACAAAGTGGCAAAAAGTTCTTGAAGATATGAACCGTGTACAGAAACGCCGTGGGCCGGATGATGAAGGAACGTATCTGAACCACAGATGCGGTCTGGCTCATGTGCGCCTGGAAATCATTGACCTTCTGACCGGCCAACAGCCCATGATACGAAAGAGAGATGGACGGGAATGTGTGATTGTCTTCAATGGAGAAATCTACAATATGAAGGAATTAAAAAGGCAGCTGCTTTCTGAGGGAGCCAGTTTTCGAACTGCCAGCGATACAGAAGTCATTCTGGAGGGGTATCTGCTGCACGGCAGAGAGTATATCAAAAAACTCAATGGAATTTTTGCGATTGCGATTTGGGATTCTCTTTCCAATCAGCTTCTTTTGTTTCGCGACCGGCTCGGCGTAAAGCCCCTGTTCTATACGCTAAAAAATCACACGCTCGTTTTTGCATCTGAAATCAAAGGGCTTTTTGCCTATCCTGGTATGGAACCCATTCTTGATCAGGACGGCCTCTGTGAAGTTTTTGCACTTGGTCCCGCCAAATCTTACGGAAAAGGCGTATTCAAAGACATCTGGGAAGTGCTTCCAGGACATTGTCTTACTTTTTCATCCGACTATTGCAGACAGGAAGCTTACTGGAAACTGGAAAGCCATCCTCATGAAGACTCCATGGAAACAACCGTTGAAAAAACGAGATGGCTGGTGGAGGACGCTGTAAAACAGCAGATGCTCTCTGACATTCCCATCAGCACCTTTCTCTCCGGCGGTGTGGACAGCAGCCTTGTAACCACCATCTGTGCCAGAGAATTAAAAAAACAGGGGAAGCAGTTAAACACATTTTCCTTTGATTTTCAGGATAACAATCAATATTTTCAGTCGAATTCTTTTCAACCAAGTCAGGATCGCCCTTATGTAGAACAGATGACAAACTTCGCCAAAACAAATCACCGTTTCCTTGAATGCAGCAATGAAGACCAGTTTTGCTGCCTGTTTCACGCAGTGGATGCCAGAGACCTGCCCTGTATGGCAGATGTCGAATCCTCTATGCTGTATTTCTGTTCCAAAGTCAAAGATTACAATAAGGTAACATTGACCGGCGAATGTGCCGATGAGATCTTCGGTGGTTATCCATGGTTTCACAATGAAAAAGCATTCCAGACAGATGCTTTTCCGTGGTCCATGAGTATGGAACCCCGACAGGCACTACTTACCGATGAAATCATTCACAGTCTTCCTATGGAAGAATATGCGCATGCCGCCTATGACAGAACTATACGGGAAACACCAGTCATTCCAGAAGACACACCGGAAGAAAAGCGCCGACGAGAAATTGCTTATCTGAATCTCCGCTGGTTCATGGCAACGCTTCTGGACCGCATGGACCGCACCAGCATGTACAACGGTCTTGAAGCGAGAGTTCCTCTGGCAGATCACCGCATTGTGGAATATATTTTCAACGTCCCGTGGCATATGAAATGTCCGAACGGAACCGTAAAAGGACTCCTCCGCCGTGCCGGAGAAGGACTCCTCCCGGAAACAATTCTCTGGAGACGCAAAAGCCCTTATCCCAAAACGTATGATCCTGCCTATGAAAAAATGTTGGGAGAATACCTGAAAGAGGTCATCTCAGATCCCGCTGCTCCTGTACGTACCTTCGTAGATTCTAAAAAAGTATTTTCTTTCCTGAACAGTCCTTCTGATTATGGAAAACCCTGGTACGGACAGCTGATGGCCGGTCCACAGATGCTCGCCTATATACTGCAGGTCAATTACTGGCTGGAGACTTATCACATTCAAATACAATAATTTTTTCAAGACAGCAGAAAGCCGCCGATTCTGCCAAAAAGCAGCCCGACGGCTTTCTTTATTTAAGTTAAGAAGAAAAGAACAACAAATACAAGTTTCTATGCATTACATCTCTCTGATAATCTTTCTGATTGGAAGGACAAAAGATGGAGATACAGAGAGTTCATCGATTCCCATATCAATAAAAGTTTTTGTCAGTGTCATATCTGCGCCAAGTTCTCCGCAGATTCCAACCCAACAGCCATGCTTATGACCATTGTCAATCGTCATCTGAATCATGCGCAGGACAGCCGGATGATGGGCATCATAAAAGCTATCCAGTTTCATATTCTGCCTGTCAATAGCCAGTGTATACTGGGTCAGATCGTTTGTTCCGATACTGAAGAAATCCACCTCTTTAGCCAGTTCTTCACTGATCATCACAGCGGCAGGGGTCTCAATCATGATACCCTGTTCTACATTTCCATATGCAATACCCTTTTCATCCAGCTCCTGTTTGATTTCTTCCACAAGAGCTTTTGCCTGCTGCACTTCTTTCACGGAGATGATCATCGGATACATGATCGCAATATCCCCATACGCACTTGCGCGCAGAAGAGCCCGAAGCTGTGTCTTGAAAATCTCTGTACGTGTCAGACAGATACGGATTGCACGGTAACCGAGAGCCGGATTCTCCTCATGGCCTAAGTCAAAATAATCTACCTGTTTGTCCGCTCCGATATCCAGAGTACGGACAACTACCTTTTTGCCAGCCATATTTTCTGCCACGGTTTTGTATGCCTGGAACTGTGCCTCCTCATTCGGATAATCCTCAGATTCCAGATACAAAAACTCACTTCTGAAAAGCCCGATACCAGCTGCATCATTCGCCAGTACGTTGGCTACGTCCTTCACACCTCCGATGTTCGCATACAGACGAATCTTACGTCCGTCTGTTGTTACATCCTCTTTACCTTTGAGTTCCTGCAAAAGTTCTCTCGCCTTGCGGTCTTCTTCCTGCTTTGCAGTCATCGCTGCCAATGTCTCTTCATCCGGCTCAATGTATAAAGAACCGGTATAGCCGTCCACAACAGCCAGCTTTCCATTCCACTCCTCAGAAATCTCTACCCCGATCAGGGCCGGGATGTTCATCGTTCTGGCAAGGATTGCTGTGTGAGAATTGGAAGAACCATAACGCGTCACAAATGCAAGGAGTTTATCCTTATCCATCTGTACCGTTTCACTCGGAGCCAGATCATCCGCAACAATGATCACCGGCTCATCGCCAATACTTCCGCCGCTTTCTTTGCCGCTGAGAATGTTTACCACACGCTCAGAAATGTCTTTGACATCGGCAGCCCTGGCACTGAAATATTCATCCTCCATATCCGCAAACATTCTGGAGAAATTGTCACCTGTTGTGGCAACCGCAAATTCTGCATTGACCTGCTGTGTCTCGATCATATTCCGGATAGAATCCATATAATCGTCATCCTCCAGCATCATCGCATGCACTTCAAACACGGCGGCATTCATTTCGCCGACTTCTTTGACGGCTTTCTCATACAGATCATTTAACTGTTCAATCGCCTGCTGAGTCGCATCTTCATAACGTTGAATCTCAGCCTGCACATCCTGTATCTTTACACGGGTGACCGCCTGCTCACCCTTCTGATAAAACAGAATTCTTCCTATCGCAATACCCTTGAAAATTGATTTTCCGGTATATGTATTCATTTGCCCACCTCAAAATTACAGATTTTCTTTAAAAAATGCCTCGAGAGCAGTTACTGCAGTATCTTCGTCTGCACCATCTACCTCAACCGTCACTTCCTCACCGCATTTCACACCAAGTCCCATCAGAACCATCAGTTTTTTCGCATCGGCTTTTTTCTCACCTTTTACGATAGAAACAGCAGAAGCATATTTTTTTGCTTCTTTTACCAGTACACCTGCTGGTCTTGCGTGAATACCTACCGGGTCTGTGATTGTGTAATTGAATGATTTCATATGATATATCCTCCTTATAATAAAATTTTTTTATCTATTCTTCCTGTAACTCCAATTCATCGGTTGCCACCCGTTCAATGTGCATGGCAAGATATCCGATTTCTACATCGCTGAGTGTACATCTGAGACTATGTCCGACCTGCTCACAGATGACTCTTGCAGTCTCAAATGCATGCGGAAACTTCACTGACATATAATCATTCATATTCAGCTTTAATTTTTCACCGCTCAACGCTCGTGCCACCATGTTTCGCACATGATTCATCAGACGGTTATAGGACAGCGACATCACGTCGATGGGCCTTCCCACTTCCTGCTCTACCATCGAGATACACTCTCTGACTGCACGTGCCATCTGCATCGCCTGTGAAACCTTCTCATCCCGGATGGCTGAATGGATGTGCAGCGCAATATAACCGATCTCATCATCATCTATTTCTATGTTCACCCGCTTTTTCAAAATAGCGCGGATACTCTGCGCAGCCTTAAATTCCATATGGAACAGAATTCGAATATCATCCGTAAGAGGATTGCTGATCTGCTCCTTCTTCTGAATTCGTTTGACTGCAAATTCAATGTGATCTGCCATGGGGAAAATTACGCTTCTGTCGATGTCTTGAAATACACGCTCTGCTTCGTTCAGAACCTCATTCGCAATTTCCAGATAGACGGGTTCAATGGAATTTACCAGTTCTTTAGGATCTCCACGTTCTGTAGATTCCTGCAGAGAATACACCGCATCACCCACTCGCGCTTCGGTCTTCTCATTTACCTTTTTTCCAAATCCCACGCCTTTTCCCAGAATCAGGTATCCCTGATGATTCTCTGGATCCGTAACAATCATCGCATTATGATTCAGTACCTTCTCAATCTTATACATAGTTTCCCCCACCGCATTTCACATAATTTCTTTATTCGTAAAAATCTACTGCAAAGAGTGCTTCACCGGCTTTGATTTTTCCTTCTTTGAGAAGTCTGATTTTCTGATTGTCTTCAAGTTCTGTGCAAAGAATCGGAGAAACGATTGAAGGTGCATTGGCTTTCAAATAGTCCAGATCCAACTCCATCAGTTTGTCACCTTTCTTTACTTTCTGTCCGTTTTCTACAAAGATACGGAAGCCCTCTCCGTTTAATTTTACAGTATCAATTCCCATGTGAAGCAGAAGGCTGATTCCGGAATCGGTTAAAAATCCAATGGCATGCTTTGTCTCAAACACAAA
Source organism: Eubacteriales bacterium (assembly GCA_030536755.1). Classification (GTDB taxonomy): domain Bacteria; phylum Bacillota; class Clostridia; order Lachnospirales; family Lachnospiraceae; genus JALFVM01. The sequence goes on from JAUNPJ010000005.1 coordinate 16,192, forward strand.
ACATACTTCTCCATCTTCCGGAGCTGTCACAACGGCTTTTTCCGGAGTTACCACAGCACCGTCTCCCATCATTCTGCCGGCAAATGCCTCATCCGGTGCCGTTGACAAATCTGCTGCCACACCCGTTACCGGGCTGGAAATTACAACTGTTTTTACTACTTTTGTTTCTTTTGTCTCTTCTTTCGCTGTCTCTTCCTGGACCTCTGCAGGAACATCTGCCACATACTCTTCATCCGGTGCAGTCTCCAGATAATCCTCCAGGTTGGATTTGATCACCGATACTCTAGGTCCGTAAATAACCTGCACACCATTTCCTTTGTGCACAACGCCGGAAGCTCCTGTTGATTTCAAAAGGGCATCATTTACAAGTTCCGCTTTATAGACGGTACATCTCAGTCTTGTTGCACAGCAGTCTACATCAGAAATATTTTTCTTACCACCCAATCCATGACAGATTGCCATAGACAGCTCATCTTCTACAGAAGCAGATGCTGCACCTGCTTCTCCCTTCTTTCTCGCCTCAACATCACTTCTACGATATAATTTTACCTCTTCGCTGTCGTCACGTCCAGGGGTTTTTAAATCAAGTTTTGTAATCAGAAAGCTGAACAGGAAGTAATATACCACAAAGTAAACTATACCAACGATCACAACCCAAATCCAGTTTGTCTTTGCATTTCCCTGTAAAATACCAAACAGGAATAAGTCGATCAGGCCACCGGAGAAGGTCATACCAACACCAACGTTAAAAATATGCATCAGCATATATGCAAGACCTGCAAATACACAGTGAATTCCGTATAACAGAGGAGCTACAAACAGGAACGTAAATTCCAGAGGCTCTGTAATACCTGTCAGCATAGAAGTCAGTGCTGCGGAAAGAAGAAGACCTGCAACCACTTTTTTCTTCTCAGGTTTTGCTACTTTGTACATTGCAAGTGCTGCTCCCGGAAGACCAAAGATCATCAGCGGGAATTTACCGGACATAAATCTTGTTGCAGATACTGCAAAATGTTCTACAGTCGGATCTGAAAGCTGTGCAAAAAAGATATTCTGTGCACCTTCTACTACCTGACCAGCTACTTCCATTGTTCCACCCAGACTTGTCTGCCAGAACGGAATATAGAATACGTGATGAAGTCCGAATGGAATCAGAAGACGTTCCATGAATCCATATACCCAGGTTCCTGCGTAACCGGAATTCAATACGAGATTTCCAACTGCATTGATTCCACTCTGGATTACCGGCCATACGAAGAACATCAAAATACCAACACCTGTGTAAACCAATGCGGAAATGATCGGCACGAATCTTGTTCCTCCAAAGAAGGACAATACCTGCGGCAGTTCAATCTTATAGAAGCGATTGTGTAAGGCCGCAACACCAAGACCTACAATAATACCACCAAACACACCCATCTGAAGAGAAGTAATTCCACATACAGATGTAGTTGCACCACTCAACAGCTTCTCAGCACCACCATTGATGTCAATCAACGCACTGATCGATGCGTGCATAATAAAGAATGCAATCGCTGAGGAAAGTGCTGCAACCTCTTTTTCTTTCTTCGCCATACCTATGGCAACGCCCATAGCAAAGATAATCGGCAAATTCGTAAATACGATATTACCAGCGGCACTCATAACCTGAAAAATTGCATTCGCAATCGTTCCAGGACCCATCAGGTTCCACAGACCATACGTTTTTAACATAGTCTCGTTCGTAAAGGAACCTCCAAATCCCAGAAGAAGACCAGCTACCGGAAGGATAGCGATTGGAAGCATGAAGGATCTTCCCACGCGCTGAAGCACGCCAAAAATTTTGTCTTTCATTTTGTTTTTCTCCCTTTCTTTTCTTTGTATCTTATTTCGGGACATTTATACAGCTGTGCCGTCTTTTGGTACGCCGGTTTTTCAACGAGACTCCGGCAAAATCTCATTGATATTATTTTAACCAAAAAAAGAGGCACTAACCGCATAAACATCCAAAATATTTATGCATAGTTAATGCCTCGCTATTTCTTAACAAGTAACACACTATTTCATATGTTTAATAATATCACCTGAAGGCGAGATTGTCAAGTAGATTTAATCTGTACATCATCTTCTATAATCAATATTTTTTCTTTAAACAATTTCTCTTTCTCCTTCCGTGAATAGAGGTAATGTAAAGAGAAACTCTGCTCCCTTTCCATCCGTCCTGTTTTGCCCGCTAATCGTTCCCCCATGAGCATTTATCACCGTTTCACAGATTGTAAGTCCCAGCCCGATTCCTCTCTTTACATCAGCGGAATGGGTTTTAGACGTATAAAATATTTTAAACAAATTAGAAACATCTGCTTCTGCAATTCCCTCTCCTTCATCCCGAACGGAAACCAACAGGGTATCTTCTGTGTAACTGACAGAAACAGCAATGGCTTCCTGCAGTCTTGTATGTTTTACTGCATTGTCCAACAGATTGGTTATTACCTGCTCAATCAGTTTTGCATCCATCGGCACTAACCGGAATTCTTCCGGAATCTCTACCTGTATCGCACGGTCCGGAAAGCTCCGTTCCACATGAGCGACTGCACAGCCAATCACCTCTTCGATTGCTTCCATTTCCTTTCTGATCACTGCCAGCAGATGTTCCCGCCCGTTGACCGGGTACCCATAAGCTTCCTTTTCTTCCAGCAATTTCAATAGGCTCTGTAGGATTTCTTTCTTTTTCATCATCATGATCGCCTCTTTATTATCATATTAATCTCATTAAGTATAGCACACGCAGTTTGTTTTTCCAATCCCAGAAACACGGATATTCCATGCGATATTTTTGTTTCTTTCCTTCCATTTCATCAAAAAAGGGAAGCATAACGCTTCCCTTTTAATTATATTATGAACTTTTATTTCTGAGCAATTGCTGCCTGAGCTGCTGCCAGTCTTGCGATCGGAACGCGGAATGGTGAGCAGGATACATAGTCAAGACCAATCTTGTTGCAGAATTCTACAGAAGATGGATCTCCGCCGTGCTCTCCACAGATACCGATGTGCAGGTTTGGATTCACCGGCTTACCTAAGCTGATAGCCATCTCCATTAATTTACCAACACCAGTCTGGTCAAGTTTAGCAAATGGATCGTTCTCGAAAATCTTAGCATCATAGTAAGCGTCAAGGAACTTACCAGCGTCATCACGAGAGAATCCGTATGTCATCTGTGTTAAGTCGTTTGTACCGAAGCAGAAGAAGTCAGCTTCTTTTGCGATCTCATCAGCTGTAAGAGCAGCTCTTGGGATCTCGATCATGGTACCAACTTCGTATTTCAGGTCACTGCCTGCTGCTGCAATCTCAGCATCTGCTGTCTCAACAACAACTTTCTTTACATATTTCAGCTCTTTGATATCTCCAACAAGTGGAATCATGATCTCTGGTTTTACTGTCCAGTCAGCATGTGCTTTCTGTACGTTGATCGCTGCGCGGATAACAGCTTTTGTCTGCATCTTAGCGATTTCCGGATAAGTTACAGCAAGACGGCATCCACGATGACCCATCATTGGGTTGAACTCATGCAGAGAATCAATGATTGTCTTGATTTCTTCAACAGTTTTGCCCTGAGCATCTGCCAGTTTCTTGATATCTTCTTCCTCTGTAGGAACGAACTCATGAAGTGGCGGATCCAGGAAACGGATGGTAACAGGATTTCCTTCCAGAGCTTCGTATAATGCTTCGAAGTCTCCCTGCTGATATGGAAGGATCTTCTCAAGAGCTGCTTCTCTCTCTTCTACTGTATCTGCACAGATCATCTCACGGAATGCAGCAATTCTGTCTTCCTCGAAGAACATATGCTCTGTACGGCAAAGACCGATACCTTCTGCACCAAGCTCACGAGCTTTTTTCGCATCTGCAGGTGTATCTGCATTTGTACGAACTTTCATAGTTCTGAATTTGTCTGCCCAAGCCATGATTCTTCCGAACTCACCGGCGATTGTAGCATCAACAGTCGGAATGATTCCATCGTAGATGTTACCTGTTGTACCATCGATAGAGATTGCATCTCCCTCGTGGAATTCTTTTCCAGCTAATGTAAATTTCTTGTTTGCCTCGTCCATAGCGATGTCGCCGCATCCGGATACACAGCAGGTACCCATACCACGAGCAACTACAGCAGCGTGAGATGTCATACCACCACGAACTGTCAGGATACCCTGAGCAGATTTCATACCTGTGATATCTTCTGGAGATGTCTCAAGACGAACAAGAACAACTTTTTCTCCTCTTGCAGCCCATTCTACAGCGTCATCTGCTGTAAATACAACTTTACCGCAAGCAGCTCCAGGGGAAGCACCAAGACCTTTGCCCATTGGAGTAGCAGCTTTCAGTGCAGCAGCATCGAACTGTGGATGAAGCAGTGTATCCAGGTTACGAGGATCGATCATAGCAACAGCCTCTTCCTCTGTTCTCATACCCTCATCAACCAGATCACAAGCAATCTTCAGTGCAGCCTGAGCAGTTCTCTTACCATTACGTGTCTGCAGCATGTAGAGTTTCTTATTCTCAACTGTGAACTCCATATCCTGCATATCTCTGTAGTGATCTTCCAGAGTTTTGCATACCTGTGTGAACTGTGCAAATGCTTCCGGGAATTCCTCTTCCATCTTAGCGATTGGCATTGGTGTACGAACACCAGCTACTACGTCCTCGCCCTGAGCGTTGATCAGGAACTCACCCATCAGCTTCTTCTCACCTGTAGCAGGGTCACGTGTAAATGCAACACCTGTACCACAGTCATCACCCATGTTACCAAATGCCATGGACTGTACGTTAACAGCAGTTCCCCAGGAATATGGAATATCGTTATCACGACGATATACGTTAGCACGTGGGTTATCCCAAGAACGGAATACCGCTTTTACTGCTCCCATCAGCTGTTCCTTCGGATCATCCGGGAAGTCAGCACCAATTTTTTCTTTATATTCAGCTTTAAACTGAGCAGCCAGCTCTTTCAGATCGTCTGCTGTCAGCTCAACGTCAAATGTAACGCCTCTCTCAGCTTTCATTTTGTCGATCAGCTCTTCGAAGTATTTTTTACCTACTTCCATAACTACATCAGAATACATCTGGATAAATCTTCTGTAGCAATCCCAAGCCCAACGTGCATTGCCGGATTTCTCAGCAATAACGTTAACAACTGTTTCGTTCAGACCAAGGTTCAGGATTGTATCCATCATACCTGGCATGGAAGCTCTTGCACCGGAACGAACAGATACAAGAAGAGGATTCTCACTATCTCCGAATTTTTTACCAGTCACTTCTTCCATCTTAACGATAGCTTCCATGATCTGCTCCATAATCTCGTCATTAATCTTTCTTCCGTCTTCATAGTACTGAGTACAAGCCTCTGTTGTAATTGTGAAGCCCTGTGGTACTGGAAGTCCCAGGCTTGTCATTTCAGCAAGGTTTGCACCTTTTCCACCAAGAAGGTTTCTCATGGTTGCGTTACCTTCGGTAAACATATAAACCCACTTTGCCATTTTTTCCATTCCTCCTAATTTATGTATAATACATGTAAGCGCGAATTGCGCACACGATTATTGTAGACAAAATCCCCTCATTCGTCAAGTGCAAAATACCAAAAAACGGAATGCGAAATTGGCACATTCACAAAAAGCTGCCGCACCTTTTCATCATTCCTTTCTGAATGGGAATTTTTGAAAAGTATACGGCAGCTTTTCATATTTCATCTATTCTATTTTAGTGGTGATATCCAGGTTTGTACAGATGACGCGGAATACCATCAACCATAACAGGAGAAACGTCGCCCTGAATCAGAGGTCTTACATAGGAAACAAATTGATCGGTTACATAAGTACCCTCTTTGTTTACCCATTCTCTCGGAACAAGCTTCTCATCGTTGGCAATCTTGTGTACGTCTTTTACTTCTGTTCCGCACTGATATGGATCATCGGATAATCTTACCAGAACGACCATCTTGCCGCTATCGCCTTCGTCAGCAGCTTTCACAGCAGCACCACCAACCTGATATGCTTCCAGAATGTCCACACGGGATGCGCAGTGAGAAGCAGAACGCTGCAGTGTACTCAGCTCGATTGCTCTTGTCTTACATCCAAGCTGTCCAGCCACATAACCTGCCAGATAGCTTGCAGTACCTGTTAACTGTTTGTGTCCGAATGCATCTACATAATCAGCTGTGATACCAAGCTCACATACATATTTTCCATCTTTTGTCTTGATACCCTCAGATACAGCAACTACTACAGATGGTTTTTCTTCCAGACATTTTTTCACTTTCTCAAGGAATTTTTCCGGATCAAATACCAGCTCTGGCAGATAAATCAGATCCGGGCCCATGCAGTCTTCACTCTTTGCCAGTGCAGATGCACCTGTCAGCCATCCTGCATTACGTCCCATAATCTCAACGATCGTAACCAGTCCCTTCGGATATTCCAGACAGAAACCATCGCGGATGATCTCTTTTACAGAAGTTCCGATGTATTTTGCAGCACTTCCGTATCCAGGTGTATGGTCTGTCAGAGCCAGGTCATTATCAATCGTCTTCGGGCAGCCTACAAATCTGCATTTGTGTCCTTTTACGATTGCATAATCAGAAAGTTTTTTGATGGTATCCATGGAGTCATTTCCACCGATATAAATAAATACATCAATCTCCAGTCTCTCCAGGATATCAAAGATCTTATCATACAAAGGCATGTTGTCACAGATCTCCGGCAGTTTATATCTGCAGGAGCCAAGATATGCAGCCGGTGTTCTCTTGAGCAGTTCTGCGTCAAGTTCTGTTGTGATATGGTCAGATAAGTCAATATATTTTTCTTCCAGTAATCCCTGGATTCCATGAAGCATACCATATACCTTGTTGTATCCACGATCCTTTGCCGTGCGGTAAACACCTGCAAGGCTGGAATTGATTGCTGCGGTTGGTCCGCCTGACTGTCCTACGATTACATTTCTCTTACTAAGTTTCATAATAGTCCTCCGTTATATGTTTTGCACTAAACTTTGTATCGTATTATAGCAAAAATAGACAAATCATACAACCCCCTATTTTATTTTTTCTTTTTTTACAGAAAAAAAGCACAAAATATATCTTCTCCGTTTTCCCCAAACCTGTAGATATATAAAAAGGAAGCGCCTTTTTTGTATAGACACTTCCTTCTCATTTGCTTATTTTCTATAAAATCTATAAAATAACAGAATTAGAATGTGAACTTATCTGCAAAATATGCTTCCAGTTCATCAATCTTCACACGTACCTGCTCCATGGAATCTCTGTCACGGACGGTAACTGCACCATCTTCCTCGGAATCAAAGTCATAAGTTACACAGAACGGAGTTCCGATCTCATCCTGACGACGATAACGTTTTCCGATATTTCCTCTGTCATCATACTCACAGTTGTATTTTTTAGCCAACATCTGGTATACCTTCTCTGCACCTTCATTCAATTTCTTGGACAGAGGAAGCACGCCGATTTTCACTGGTGCCAGAGCCGGATGGAAACGAAGAACGGTACGGACATCATTGCGCTCTGCATCCAGAACTTCTTCGTCATAAGCACTGCAAAGGAACGCAAGAACCATACGGTCAGCACCTAAAGATGGCTCAATAACATATGGAATGTATTTTTCTTTCTTCTCATCATCAAAATATGTCAGATCCTGGCCGGATAAATTCTGATGCTGTGTCAGGTCATAATCCGTTCTGTCTGCAATTCCCCACAATTCTCCCCATCCAAACGGGAAGAGGAATTCTACGTCCGTCGTCGCCTTGCTGTAGAAACAAAGTTCTTCCGGATCATGGTCACGATAACGAACCTCATCCTCTTTCAATCCAAGAGAACTCAGCCAGTCAAGGCAGAACTGCTTCCAGTATGCAAACCACTCCAGATCTGTTCCAGGCTCACAGAAGAACTCCAACTCCATCTGCTCAAACTCACGTGTACGGAAGGTAAAGTTACCCGGTGTGATCTCATTGCGGAAAGATTTACCGATCTGAGCAATACCAAATGGAATCTTCTTGCGTGAAGTTCTCTGCACGTTTTTGAAGTTTACGAAAATACCCTGCGCAGTCTCAGGTCTTAAATAAACAGTATTCTTCGCATCCTCTGTTACTCCCTGGAATGTCTTGAACATCAGGTTAAACTGACGGATATCTGTGAAATTATGTTTTCCACAGGTTGGACAAGGAATCTGTTTTTCCTCGATAAACTGAGCCATCTGTTCCTGAGACCATGCATCTACGGCACCTTCCAGTTCAATCCCATTCTCTGCACAGTAATCTTCGATGATCTTATCTGCACGGAAACGTTCATGACATTCTTTACAATCCATCAGAGGATCTGAGAAACCACCCAGATGTCCGGATGCCACCCATGTCTGTGGGTTCATCAGAATCGCACAGTCCACACCAACGTTGTATGGGGATTCCTGAACAAACTTCTGCCACCATGCTCTTTTTACGTTGTTCTTTAATTCTACACCGAGATTGCCATAATCCCATGTGTTTGCAAGTCCGCCGTAAATCTCAGAACCCGGATACACAAATCCTCTGGATTTCGCCAGCGCCACAATTTTATCCATTGATTTTTCCATGATTATCTCTCCTATATTATCTACACTTATTATTCATCGTATCTGTTACCTGCCGAACACATACTGTTCATTCATTATAACCTCATATTTGACAGATTTCAACCGTTTTTCCAAAAGCATCCTGTCTATAAATCCAATTGTTTTCCATCCAAAGCAGCATACAAAAGAATATCATTGGTATCATATACCAGCTTCAGCGAAAAAAACGGATGTTCCTGTGCCAGAAGCCGAAGAAAAATTTTGTCTCCCTCCCAGATATTCAACTGTGTAACCTTATCTTTTTCTACCCATTCTAACTCACCTTCGTCACAGGCAATTGGTTCTCCCTCAAAGCCATCTGCCGTGTACAGATGCATATACTCTGTAATTTCCTCCCCATAGACAAAGGTAACGATTCCCCGAAAACGCCAGGAAGTCAATGTATACCCTGTCTCTTCCTTTACTTCTCTCAGAAGACATTCTTCCGGACTCTCATTTTTCTCAAAATGGCCGCCAACGCCAATCCATTTATCTTTGTTTACATCTTTTTCTTTTGCAGTTCGATGCAGCATCAGGTATTTTCCATCTTTCTCTATATGACACAATGTACTTAATCCAACCATAATTTCCCTCCTGTTTTTACAGTAAGAACCTTCCACCGTCAAAACTCTGACAACAGAAGGTTCTTTCTTCTCTTTTCTCATTTTTAAAATCCTGATAACGTAGATTCCGGTGCCTGAAATTTAATTCCCCTTGCGACACTTAATGCAATTCCCATCTCTGTCATCAAGAACAAAACCGAGGTTCCTCCGTAACTGATAAACGGAAGGGTAATTCCAGTCGTCGGAATCAGATTAATTACAACGCAGATGTTCAAAATAACCTGCAGTGCAATATGAATAAAAATTCCACTGACTACCAGAGTTCCATATAAATCTGCCGCATTCTGTGCGATAAAGAACAGACGGTACAACAGATAGCCAAACAGCATCATGGTAATACAACAGCCAAAAATCCCTAATTCCTCACAAATAATCGAGAAAATCATATCATTCTGCGCTTCCGGAACCCAGCCCAGCTTCTGTACACTGTTCCCCAACCCTTTTCCAAAAATACCGCCGGAGCCAATCGCATACAAAGCCTGCATGATCTGATATCCTTCACTTTTCATATAATCCTCCGGATGAAGCCAGACGAGAATACGCTGAAGACGGAAGTTATCACTGTTTTGCAGGTTTGCGATCAAAATCGCCAGACTGACCGCTCCCACTCCCGCCACAGCAGCAAGCGCAATCAGAAATTCTTTCGTTCTTGGGTGCGCAATAAAAATCATTCCCGCCGTAATTCCACATACGATAATGGCTGTACTCAGGTTATCTGTAAAGAAGAAGGTCATTGCCCCCAGCATCATTCCGATGACAAAAATGGTGATAAAACCTTTTCTGGTAGCAATTTTCTTTCCCATCTTGACAATCAGATAAGGCAGACAAAGAATAATCGCCAGCTTCGCAAGCTCAGAAGGCTGAAACTGCAGCGGCCCTATTTTCAGCCATCGTTTTGCACCATTGACCGTAACCCCCAGCGGAGTTCGAACGAGAAACATAAAAAATGCCGCCGCCAGATAAATCACGGTCGGAAACTTCGTATAAATATGATAGTCAATACGGGATATGAGAAATGCCCAAAACAGGCTGGCAATACTGATCATTGCCTGCTTGCGGAAATAGTACATATCATCGTTAAACTGAATGCTTGCAACATAGGCACTTGTACTGTACAGCATGATAAGCCCAAAACACATCAGCAGCAGAATAACCGCAACCAGATTATAATCATAAAATAGTTTTGATTTCTTCCTTTGTTTTCTTGCAGTTGCCATAAATTTCATCTCTCCAATTTTGATTAACGATTGTATTATAACACACCTTGTCAATGATTCACAGACCAGATTTTCAATTTTATTTAACACATCCATTCTGTCATCATAAAATAATATGACACAACATATATGCAGAAAGGAAAAAATATGGATCGATATCGCACAAATTGTGCAGGCTATATGCGCATGCCTTCCGCTCCAAAGTCAGTCAAACCGGCTGAGCCCTGCCGCCGTGTTGATTATAAGGACAATATTTATCATCATGCAGATGAACTTCCTCTTACCATGGCATATGTGCCCATGCAGAAATTCAAAACCACTTTTCCACTTGGGAAAGCACTTCATGTCGGAACGATTTTCCCTGAACTTTGTAAACCATTTGTCGGAAAAAGGGGGATGAAATGTTGATGCAGCAAAATTGTGATTGCAAGAAGCCTGATAAAGAGCAGATGATGTGTCAGATTAACGAAGTCAGTTTTGCAGTAAACGATATTCTGCTATTTTTGGACACTCATCCGTACGACAGCGAGGCGATGGAATTCTACCGTAAATACGCCCGTATCCGTCATGATCTTCTGAAAGAATATGCAAAATATTTTGGCCCGCTGACCGTAGACACTGCCTACGAATCTGAAGAGAGTAAATGGCAATGGGTACTGCAGCCATGGCCCTGGGAAAATCAAGGAGGGAGGAAATAGCTTATGTGGAATTATGAAAAAAGATTGCAATATCCAGTAAATATTAATACTCCCAATGCAAAAGTAGCGCAATTTATTGCAAGCCAATATGGTGGCCCCGACGGGGAAATTGGCGCTTCCATGCGTTATCTCTCCCAGCGTTTTGCCGCTCCGAACCGAATTGTCGCCGGTATTTTGACTGATGTGGGAACTGAGGAGCTGGCTCATCTGGAAATCGTATCTACCATTGTTCATCAGCTCACCCAGAATCTTTCCATGGAAGAAATTGAGAATTCCGGCTTTGGACCTTATTATATCGACCACACGGTAGGTATCTGGCCACAGTCTGCCGGAGGAATTCCTTTTAATGCCTGTGAATTTCAGTCGAAAGGTGATCCGATTACCGATCTTTTTGAAAGTCTTGCTGCCGAGCAGAAGGCACGGAGCACCTACGACAACATCCTTCGTGTGGTAAAAAATATGCCGGAGGTCGCAGACCCCATTCGTTTTCTGCGGGCACGGGAAATCATCCACTTCCAGCGTTTCGGCGAGGCACTGCGCAGTGTGCAGGAACAGTTGAGTGCCAAGAACTTTTATGCCTTTAATCCAAGTTTTGATACAGGCGTCACAGGAAACATTGAGGAATGCGATTGCTGATACAAAAAATACCTGCTTTCACGCAAACAGCCGGCCGCTTACGCGACCGGCTGACTGTATTTTTCATTAATAGCCTTCGTTATGAAGCAGTTCATGCTCTTTGCCTGGAAGGAACTCTTTGTATGCTTTCTGAATAAATGGATTTGCATCTGGTTTTTTGAGTTTCTTCGAAGCATCCACCGTATAGAGACCTTCTGTTCTATACTCTTTCGGGCATTCACCAATCTTAACAGGCTGACCACCGCCCATGACACAACCGCCACGGCAAGCCATAACCTCAATCAGATGATAGATCTTCTCACCCGACTTCATACGGCGAAGAGCTTCATGTGCATTTGCCAATCCGCTGACAACACAAATATTTACATCTGCACCATTATATTTTACTGTAAACTCTTTGATTGGGTCATCACCACGAACACCACTCTTAGCAATTTCTGCAATTGTTGCATCCGCCTGATCTGGAGCAAGACGGCGAAGCACAGCTTCTGTTACACCGCCAGTAACGCCGAAGATATCTCCACCACCAGATCCCATTCCAAATGGATCATCTGCTTCTTCCGGATCAAGATTTACAAAGTCGATACGAGAACTCTTGATCATTCTGATCAACTCTGTTGTTGTCAGTACATAATCGGTATCTTTTTCACCTTTCGTGTAGCTGTTCTCGCGATTCATTTCCATCTTCTTTGCAGTACATGGCATGAAAGATACCATAACTGTGCGTTTTCCCTCTGCTCTTTCCGGATCGCGATACCATTCTTTTGCAACCGCAGACATCATTCCCTGTGGAGAACGGCAGGTGGAAATGTTCTCTTTATATTCCGGATACTGAGTCAGAACAAAGTTCACCCAGGCCGGACAGCAGGAGGTAAAGATTGGCAGCGTTCCGCCATTCTGTACGCGCTCCAGGAATTCAGCAGCTTCTTCCATAATCGTCAAGTCTGCCGAGAAGATGGTATCATATACTTCGTCAAATCCAAGACGACGAAGGAATGTGATCACCTTGCCAATCGTAGATTCACCTTTCGGAAGTCCGAAGGAATCACCAACTGCTACACGAACAGATGGAGCAATCTGTGCAACAACTCTCACATTCGGGTCTGCCAGAAGATCCATTACCTCATCGATGTCGGAACGAATGGTGATCGCACCAGTCGGACATACAACGCGGCACTGACCACAGCTTACACAAAGGGTATTGCCAAGTCCTTCGTTGAACGCAGGCATTACGGTTGCTTCCGTACCACGGAACGCAATTCCAAGAGCTTCTACGCCCTGCAGCTCGCGGCAGGCACGTACACAGTTACCACAAAGCACACACTTATTCGGATCACGTACAAGTGCATAGGAGCTTGTATCCAGCGGAAGCTCTTCTTTTGTATTTTCAAAACGTACTTCTTTTACGCCAAGACGATATGCCAGATCCTGAAGAACACAGTTGCCAGTCTTATCACAGACTGTACAATCTCTGCAGTGAGCTGCAAGAAGCAGTTCTACGATCATTTTTCTGTATTTTCTCAGTCTTGGTGTATTTGTATAAATTTCCATTCCATCTCTTGGCTCCTCGGAACAGGAAGCAAACAGTTTTCCTCTGCTGTCTTCTACTGTACACAGACGACATGCGCCGTAAATGGAAAGTTCTGGTCTATAACACAGAGTTGGAACATCAATTCCAGCCTTTCTAATGACAGAAAGAACATTTTTTTCATCGGTAAATTCAACTTTTCTACCGTCTATTGTCATGATTCCCATATTCGTCCCTCCTATCTGATTGAAATGGCATCAAAGCTACAATTTTCTATACAGGTACCGCACTTGATACATTTTGCAGTATCAATCTCATGAGGCTGTTTCTTCTCACCTGAAATTGCGTTAACCGGACAGTTTCTTGCACACTTGGTACATCCCTTACATTTCTCAGGATCAATGACATACTGCTGCATTGCTTTACATGTATGTGAAACACATTTTTTATCTACAATATGTTCCATATATTCATCGCGGAACATGCGAATGGTACTTAATACAGGAAGCGGAGCACTCTTTCCAAGTCCGCACAGAGACATGCTCTTAACCATCTCTGCCAGTTCTTCCAGATTCTCCAGATCTTTCAGTTCGCCCTTACCAGCAACGATCTTCTCCAGAATCTCCAGCATTCTCTTGGTACCTTCACGACAAGGAGTACATTTTCCACAAGATTCTCTCTGTGTAAAGCTCATAAAGAAACGTGCGACCTCTACCATACAGGTATCTGTATTCATAACTACAAGACCGCCGGAACCAACAATCGCACCAAATTTCTTAACAGAATCGAAATCCAGAGGTTCATCCAGATGTTTCTCTGTCAGACATCCACCAGATGGTCCACCAATCTGCACTGCCTTAAACTGAGAACCGTCTTTCAGCCCGCCGCCGATATCGTAAATAATTTCACGAAGAGTTGTTCCCATAGGAACTTCGATCAGACCTGTATTTTCGATTGTTCCGGTAAGAGAGAATGTCTTGGTTCCAGGACTTCCCTCTGTACCAATGGTACGGAACCAGTCGCTGCCTTCCAGAATGATCTTAGGAACATTTGCATAAGTCTCTACGTTATTCAGAACGGTTGGTTTTGCCCACAGACCCTTATCTACTGTTCTTGGTGGTTTTGTACGAGGCATACCTCTGTTACCTTCAATAGATGCAGTCAGAGCACTTCCCTCGCCACATACAAACGCACCGGCACCGCGGTTGATATGCATACGGAAACTGAAATCTGTACCGAGAATGTTGTCACCGAGAAGATTTCTTTCTTCCATTACTTTAATTGCATGACGCAGTCTTGCAACAGAGTTTGGATACTCTGCACGTACATAAATATAACCGTCGTTGGAGCTTACGGCATATGCAGCGATCATCATACCTTCGATCAGTTTAAATGGATCACCTTCCATAACGGAACCATCCATGAACGCTCCCGGATCACCCTCGTCACCGTTACATACTACATAGCGCTCTTTTTCTTTCTGTCCTGCAACCTGTTTCCATTTTTTTCCAGCAGGGAAGCCACCGCCTCCACGGCCTCTTAATCCAGATTTATCTACTTCTTCTACAACCTGCTCTGGTGTCATTTCAAACAGGGCTTTTTCCAATGCAGAAAATCCGCCGGAAGCAATGTATTCATCAATAGACTCTGCATCGAATTTTCCACAGTTCTCTAAAACAATTCTTGTCTGTTTTGCAATAAATGGGATTTCATCTGGCTGAACGTAAGAGGTTCCTTCTTTTTGATAAAGCAAACGTTCTACTACTTCGTCACCTACTACAGATTTTTCAAAAATCTCCTGACAGTCATCCTGCTGCACTTTTATGTACTGAATCACTTTATCGCCCTTCTGGATTCGAACCAGAGGACCAAATTCACAGAATCCCTGACATCCTGTTCTCTTTACTCCCACATGTTCTTTCTCGTCATGCGGTGCAAACTCAATGGAAACTCCCGGTGTATTTCCTGCAATCTCAAGCATTTTTGCGTGAATCTTCTCTGAACCGGTTGCAATACATCCCGTACCGGAACAGACCAGAATTCTGCAGTCACAAGCGTTCATTTCATTCAGGGCATTCTCTCTATACTTCTCAAGCTCTGTTCTGTTTGTAATCATCATGCGGTTTCACCTCTCAATTCCTGCAATAACGCAACTACTTTTTCAGGTGTCATTTTCGGATGTACTTCATCATTCACCATAAGCGTAGGTGCCAATCCGCACGCACCCAGGCAGGATACAGTCTCTACAGTAAACATCATGTCATCTGTTGTGTGTTTTTTCTTGCCTAACCCCAGCTGTTTCTGAAGTTCTTCAAGAATCGGCATAGATTTTCTGACATGGCACGCCGTTCCATCACATACTTTAATTACATATTTTCCTTTTGGTTCAAAAGAAAAATTCTCATAGAAAGTAGCCACACTGTAAGCTCTTGCATCCGGTACTCCAATCTGATGAGCCGTATAAATCAGCAGTTCACCCGGAAGATAACGGTATTCCGCCTGAATATCCTGCATAACAGGAATTAATGAAGACGGCTTTTTTCCATACCGTGCAATTATCTCGTCTGCCTTCTCGTAGTAAGATTGATCTAACATACATTGCCTCCTTTAATATTGTTTTTCCAAGTTGTATCACGTTTACTGTCCTAATAGGACTATTATACCCTTGTTTGTGATATTTGACAATTGTTTTCCTAACTTTTTTCGTTTTTTTATCCATTTTTTCTTTTGAATTTCTTGTTTTATTTTTCTTTTATGTGCTATAATTATAATGTTTCCATTTAACACTCAATTTCTTTAGTCAAAATAGCAAAAGAGGTTTTCATGAAAGAATTAATCGCAAAACTCCAGGAAACACAAACATTGGCAAAAGCCGAATGGATTACTCTTCTCTCACAGAGAACGCCCGATCTCACAGAAGAATTGTTCGAGCGAGCGTGCAGAGTCCGTATCCAACATTATGGAAAAAATGTCTACATTCGGGGACTGATCGAATTTACCAACTACTGCCGCAACGATTGTTACTACTGCGGAATCCGCAAAAGCAACCGCAACATCTCCCGCTACCGCTTAAGCTGCGAGGAGATTCTTTCCTGCTGCCACGAAGGGTATGAACTCGGTTTTCGAACTTTTGTTCTTCAGGGCGGTGAAGATCCCTGGTTTACTGACCAGAGAATGGCTCATCTGATCACGCTGATCAAAGAGCACTATCCCGACTGCGCCGTCACTCTTTCTATTGGAGAAAAAGAAGAAGCCAGTTATCGTCTGTTTCGCGAAGCTGGAGCAGACCGCTATCTGCTTCGCCACGAAACCTTTCATCCGGCACATTACCGTCATCTCCATCCGCAGGAACTCTCCGCTTCCCACAGACAACAATGTCTGTTCACACTTCGAAATCTCGGATTTCAGGTCGGAAGCGGCTTTATGGTAGGTTCTCCCGGACAGACACCGGAATATCTGGCGGAAGATATGCTGTTTCTGAAAAAGTTAAATCCCCATATGGTCGGAATCGGTCCATTTGTTCCACACCACGATACTCCTTTCGCACAGGAGCAGGCAGGAACCCTGGAGCTGACACTTTATCTGCTTGGCCTTCTTCGTCTGATGCTCCCAAAAGCATTGCTGCCAGCCACCACCGCATTAGGTGCGCTATCAGAGAACGGGCAGCAGCTTGGCATCCTGGCAGGCGCCAATGTAATCATGCCCAATCTCTCGCCGCTTCAAAACCGCGCTTTGTATTCTTTATATGATAACAAACCCAACACCGGAACACAGGCAGCTGAAAATCTGGCACAGCTGTGCGAAAAAATGAACCAAATTGGATATAAAATCGTCACCGATCGTGGAGATTCACTCGTTTACTAAACATGAAAGGAGAATTCTTATGAGCCTGAACAACACACCTTCCGCAAACCGTACACATATCGGCATCTTTGGCAGACGCAACGCCGGAAAATCCAGTATCATCAATGCCATCACCGGTCAAAATCACGCCATCGTTTCTGACGTTTTAGGTACCACTACAGATCCGGTTCCAAAGGCGATGGAACTGCTCCCCCTCGGTCCTGTTGTCATGATCGACACGCCTGGACTGGATGATGAAGGAGATCTGGGAACGCTCCGAATCCAAAAAGCATATCAGATTTTAAATAAAACTGATATTGCCCTGCTGGTCATTGACGCTTCCGCAGGAGCCACAAAAGAAGATCTCGCGATTCTCAGTAAAATTCACGAAAAGAAAATCCCCTGTGTGATTGCAGGAAATAAGATTGACCTTTGTCCATCCGGTAAAAGCCAGGTAGATGCATCCGCCTTTTCTGATCCTTATATCGAAGTAAGCACAAAAAATAAACAAAACATACACGAATTAAAAGAACTGATTGCAGCTCAGCTGCCAGACGGTATCAATTCCAAAAAAATTGTAGGCGATCTGCTCAAACCGATGGATCTCGTTATACTGGTCGTTCCGATTGACTCCGCAGCGCCCAAAGGCCGTTTAATACTTCCACAACAGCAAACAATCCGCGATGTCCTTGATGTTGGTGCAACAGCCTTGGTTGTTCGAGAGACCGAATTAAAGGATACCCTGGCTTCCATCGGACGCAAACCGCACCTGGTCATCACAGACAGCCAGGCGTTCAAACAGGTATCCAAAGATACTCCTTCCGGTATTCCACTTACCTCTTTTTCCATTCTCTTCGCACGCTACAAAGGCAATCTGGATTCATTGGTAAAAGGTGCAAAAATGCTCGATTCGCTGAAGGACGGAGATCATATTCTCATATCAGAAGGCTGTACCCACCACAGACAGTGTGAAGATATTGGCACCGTCAAAATGCCAAAATGGATTCAAACTCACACCGGAAAAGAACTCACATTCTCTTTTACCAGCGGCGGCGAATTTCCGTTAGATCTATCACCATACCAACTAATCGTCCACTGCGGAGGATGTGTCTTAAACGAGAAAGAAATGAAATACCGCATTCGGTGCGCGGCCGACGCAGGCGTCCCTATGACAAACTACGGCACAGCCATCGCTCATATGAACGGAATTCTGAAACGTGCTTTAAAACCGCTTTCCTAAATTCCAGTAAAAGAAGACCACCCTTCCGGGCGGCCTTCTTTTTGTAGGACTATTATGACTTATTAGCCTTCGTAATATGCTTTCAGATAAATTTCTTTCATCTCAGACATAAGTGGATATCTCGGGTTAGCTCCTGTACACTGATCGTTGAAGGCATTCTCTACCATCTCGTCTAATGTAGCCATGAAGTCTTCCTCTTTGATTCCATATTCTTTAATAGTTCTCTTAATACCAACTTTTGCTTTCAGATCAGCGATTGCTTTGATGAGGTTCTCGAATGTCTCATCATCATCTTTACCTGTAATACCGCAGAATCTTGCCATCTCACAATATCTCTCTTTTGCATGTGGATATGGATACTGAGAGAATGTTCCCATTTTCACTGGAGCAGGATCAGCGTTATAGCGCATTACAAGCTCGATCAGCAATGCATTTGCAACACCGTGTGGCAGGTGGTGATATGCACCCAGTTTGTGTGCCATAGAGTGGCAGATACCCAGGAATGCGTTTGCGAATGCCATACCAGCCATCGTAGAAGCGTTTGCCATCTTCTCACGTGCGATTGGGTCACCAGCGCCTTTGTCATATGCTGCCGGCAGATAATCAAAGATATTCTTAGCAGCTTTCAGTGCAAGACCATCTGTGAAATCAGTAGCCATGATGGATGCATAAGCCTCCAGAGCATGTGTCAGCGCATCGATACCGGAAGCACTTGTCAGACCCTTCGGCTGATTCATCATAAAGTCAGCATCGATAATTGCCATATTTGGAAGCAGCTCATAGTCTGCGATTGGCCATTTTGTGCCTGTATCTGCATCAGTAATGATTGCAAATGGAGTAACCTCAGAACCTGTACCGGAAGAAGTCGGGATTGCTACGAACATAGCTTTCTCGCCCATTTTCGGGAATACATAAACTCTCTTACGGATATCCATGAAGTCCATAGCCAGGTCTTCAAATGCGCATTCCGGATGCTCATACATTAACCACATAATCTTACCAGCATCCATAGAAGAACCACCACCAAGAGCGATGATTACGTCTGGCTCAAACGCTTTCAGCTGTTCAAGACCTTTTCTTGCAATCTGCAGAGTTGGGTCTGGAGCAACTTCATAGAAGCATGTATGGGTAATGCCCATATTGTCAAGCAGATCTGTGATCTTCTTTGCATATCCACTTGTGTAAAGGAATCCATCTGTAACGATGAATGCTTTTTTCTTATTGTAATATGTTTTCAACTCGTCAAGAGCTACTGGCAGACAGCCTTTCTTGAAGTATACTTTCTGAGGAGTTCTGAACCACAGCATATTTTCTCTCCTTTCTGCTACAGTCTTGACATTCATCAGGTGTTTCACGTTAACGTTCTCTGATACAGAGTTTCCGCCGTAAGAACCACAGCCAAGTGTAAGAGATGGAGCAAGTTTGAAGTTGTAAAGATCTCCAATACCACCCTGAGAAGATGGGGTGTTAACAAGAATACGGCAGGTCTTCATGCGATCTGCAAATTTTGCAAGTTTTTCAGCCTCTGTCGGATGTACATATAAGGATGCTGTATGGCCATATCCGCCGTCTTTAACCAGCTGATCAGCCATATCAAGTGCTGTATCATAATCTTTTGCTTTGTAAAGAGCAAGTACAGGAGAAAGTTTCTCATGTGCAAATGGCTCTGCAACATCAACAGAAGAAACTTCACCGATCAGGATCTTGGTATCTGCCGGTACTGTAAATCCAGCCAGCTCTGCGATGGTAGCAGCTTTCTGACCAACAATCTTCGGATTAACCGTTCCTGCTGGTGTCAGGATAATCTGACGCATCTTATCTAACTCTGTCTTGTTCAGGATATGACATCCACGTTTGATAAATTCTGCACGAACTTTATCATAGATATCTGCAACTGCTGTTACAGACTGCTCAGAAGCACAGATCATACCATTATCAAATGTTTTGGAATGAATAACAGAATATACAGCTGTCTGAATATCACAAGTGCTGTCCATGATAACAGGTGTGTTACCAGGTCCTACACCAACTGCCGGTTTTCCGGAAGAGTAAGCAGCCTTAACCATTCCAGGACCACCTGTTGCAAGGATAACGTCCGCAGCTTTCATAACCATACCAGATAATTCAATGGTAGGCTCTTCGATACATCCGATGATTCCTTCCGGTGCACCAGCTTTTACAGCTGCCTCATAAACGATTCTTGCAGCTTCTGCTGTACATTTCTTTGCACGTGGATGAGGGCTGATCAGGATGGCATTTCTTGTCTTCAGACAGATCAGAGTTTTGAAAATAGCAGTCGATGTCGGGTTTGTTGTCGGAATGATTGCTCCAACAAGACCAACCGGCTCTGCAATCTTCTTAATACCAAAAGAAGTATCTTCTTCGATCACGCCACAGGTCTTCACGTTCTTATATGCATTATACATATACTCTGCAGCATAATGATTCTTGATAATCTTGTCCTCTACAACACCCATGCCTGTCTCTTCACAAGCCATCTGTGCCAGAGGAATACGCTGTTTATTTGCAGCCATTGCAGCTTCGAAGAAAATTTTGTCAACCTGCTCCTGTGTATAGGTTGCAAAAACTTTCTGTGCCTCTTTCATGGCAGCAATCCGTTTTTCGAGTTTTTCCGCATCACTCATAGTCTCCGGTGCCTGAGTTACTTCTTCTTTTTTTGTTGCCATAAATGTCCTCCTTAAAATTTTATACTTTTATGCATCGCCTGCATAAAATTAAATGTAACACGTAAGTACAGATCAGAACATTCTATGTAAAAACGCCCACAATACATTTTTCTTCTCTGCACTCCCTTTAATGGTATTCTATCACATCTCCACAAAAATTGAAAGGTTTTTTTTGATTTTTTTGTTAATTTTCTGAATAATAAGTAACAATCTTGTTAAGTTTTTACCAAATTTTCATAATGATTTTTGTTAACTTTTTATCATATTTGTATATTTTTTATGTTCCGCTCAGGCAATATAAAAGCAGTGTTACACTTACATTGCAAACCATAAATGTAATACTGCTTTTCCTCTACTGCTGCTGAATTTTTTCATTCAATTCATTCAAATATTCCCAGCGTTCCAGTTTTTCTTCAAGACTGCGTTCCAGTTCTTCTTTCTCCTGCGTCAACTGATTCAGCTTTACAAAATCCGAAACATTCAGTCCAATCAGACGCTCTTTATCAGCGATCGCATGTTCCAGCCTTTCAATATCTTCATCAATTGTCTCAAACTCTTTCTGCTCTTTATAAGAAAATTTCAATTTCTTAGTCTTTACTTTTTCTGTCTTCTCTTTTTCGGACTTTTCTTCCGCGCTTTTGTTTTTCCTCATTGGTTCCGGCCTTGCCAGAAGATAATCCGAATGATTTCCCTCATATTGACATATCCGGCCATTTTCAAAAGCAAAAATTCTCTGGACTATTCGATCCAGGAAATAGCGGTCATGCGATACCGTGATTACAATCCCATCAAACGCATCCAGATAATCTTCCAGAATGGTCAAAGTCTGAATATCCAGATCATTCGTCGGCTCATCCAGAATCAGCACATTCGGCTGACTCATCAGAATGCGAAGCAAATAAAGCCTTCGCTTCTCTCCGCCCGACAGTCTGCTGATCTGCGTCCACTGCATCGTTCCGTCAAAGAGGAACTGCTCCATGACCTGAGAGGCAGTAATTGTTCCATTCACCGTATGAACATATTCCCCTACTTCTTTTACATATTCAATCGCCTTCAAGGATTCGTCCATATATTCATTTTCCTGCGAAAAATATCCGATTTTAATGGTATCCCCAATCTCGACTGTCCCATGATCCGGCTGAAGATTTCCGGTAATAATTTTAACCAGTGTACTTTTCCCGCATCCATTTGGTCCAATAATACCAATTCTGTCATTTTTCAGAAAAACATAAGTAAAATCATCAAACAGCCATGTTCCTCCGTACACCTTTCCAACGCCGCCTACTTCAATCGTCTTTTTACCCAGGCGCGATGCAATCGAAGACATCTGCACCTGAACTTCTTTTTCAGGAGCTTTCTGTTCCTGCATCCGTTCAATCCGTTCAATATGCGCTTTCTGTTTCGTTGAACGGGCACGTGCTCCCCTGTGCAGCCACTCCAGCTCTGTACGTAAAATGCTCTGACGTTTTCTCTCAGAAGCAATTTCCATATTCTGACGTTCCGCTTTCAGGCGCACAAACTCCGAATAGCTGCCAGGATAACTGTAAAGTTTCCCTTTATCCACTTCCACAATTCTTGTCACCACGCGGTCCAGAAAATAACGGTCATGCGTAACCAAAAGAACCGCGCCCCGGAATCTGAGCAGATACTCCTCCAGCCACTGAGACATTTCGTCATCCAAATGGTTGGTCGGCTCATCAAGGATCAGGATTTCCACCGGAGCCAGAATTGCATTTGCCAAAGCCACCCGTTTTTTCTGTCCGCCCGACAATTCTTCTACTTTCTGATCATAATCGGTCAGATCAAGTTCCTGCAGAATTGTCTTTGCTTCACTCTCAATGGACCATTGATTGATATCATTGATGTTTTTCTGAAGAACCGCTTCCAGAACAGTCATATTCTTTTCAAACACAGGTGTCTGAGGCAAATAGCGGATATGAACTTTATTTCCTTTTATAATTTCGCCCTGATCAGCCTCCTCTGCACCTGCAATAATCTTCAAAAGAGTGCTTTTCCCCATTCCATTCGTTCCGATCACGCCCACCTTTTCTCCTTGGTGGATACTGAAATTCACATCATCCAAAAGAACTCTCTCACTATACGCTTTTACTATATGTTCCGCTGTTAATAAATTCATATTTTTACTCCGTAATTTCTATAATAAGATATTGTCAGCTCACTTATACCCGACAATATATCAGTATATCAATTAGCCCGGAAAAATTCTACTGTCTTGTTGATTTTCTTCATCAAGTCATCAAATGCCTGTGGTGTGAGAGACTGCGGACCATCGCACAGCGCCTTGGACGGATTGTTATGCACTTCAATCATCAGTCCATCCGCGCCTACCGCAATAGCAGCCATAGAAAGCGGCTCTACCATATGGCGAATCCCTGCCGCGTGACTTGGGTCTACAATAATCGGAAGGTGTGTTTTCTTGCGCAGCATCGGAATTGCAGAAATATCCAGGGTATTTCTGGTGGAAGTTTCAAAAGTACGGATTCCACGCTCACAGAGAATGACATTCTCATTTCCTCCTGCCATAATGTACTCAGCACTCATCAGCAGTTCATCCAGTGTATTGGCAAGTCCTCTCTTCAGGAGAATTGGTTTGTCCACTTTTCCCAGCACTTTCAGCAATTCAAAATTCTGCATATTTCTGGCACCAACCTGAATCACGTCCACATCTTCAAACAAATCCAGATGCGCAGCACTCATGATTTCCGTCACTACCGGAAGTCCAGTTGCTTTCTTTGCTTCCAGCAGCAGCTTCAGGCCATCCCCGTGAAGTCCCTGGAAGGAGTATGGAGAAGTTCTCGGTTTAAATGCACCGCCTCTTAAAAATCCTGCTCCGGAAGCGCAGACATCTTTTGCCACCTGCGTAATCTGTTCCTCAGATTCAATCGAACACGGACCTGCAATCACCTGGAAATTTCCTCCACCGATTTTTCTTCCGCACACATCCACAACCGTGTCCTGCGGATGCACATTTCGATTAGCCAGTTTATATGGCTCACGAATTCTTCGAACTGCCTCTACCGCTTCATAAGTCAACAGCTCATCCTCCGTTAAAGAAGACGTATCTCCTACCAGACCAAGAATTGTCGTAGTAGTTCCCTGAGATTCATGAATGTCAAACCCTTTTTGTCTCAATTCATTTTTCAGTTCCTCAATGCTTTTTTTTGTCGCTCCCTGTTTTACGATTACGATCATGTTTCATTCTCCTTTGCATTTATTTTTCATTGCTTTTACTTCAAAATACTTCTTCGCTTTTATGCGATAAATTCACACACAAAAAGCCGATGTCTGCTATGCAAACATCGGCTCAAAATCACATAAAAAACAGATAACTTATCTTTTCCTAAAGACTGCATTTGAGACGTTTTGACATAGCAAAATAGCCGGCACTAAAATAATAGCCCCAGAAATAATAAAAAGAATATGCAAATGTATTTCTTTTTCTATTCGCCAACATACAAAATATCTCCCTTTCGTCTAAATTAATTTCAATTATAATAAATATTTTAGATTTGTCAACAACTTCTCTCAAATTTACGAATATTTTAACGCACTGTATTTGAAATTTTGCCAATTTTTTCAATTTCACATTCTACAACATCCCCTGGTTTCAGAAACTTCGGCGGTTCAAATCCCATCCCAACACCGGCAGGCGTACCCATAGAAATAATTGTTCCCGCCTGCAGCGTCATACCTCTGCTCAGTTCTTCAATCACATATGGAATATCAAAAATCAGCAGATTCGTATTGCTGTCCTGGCGAAGCTCTCCATTTACTTTCGATGTAATTTTCAGAGAAGGATTTTCGCCAACCTCATCTCTCGTGATGATCCACGGTCCCATCGGGCAAAACCCGTCCAGACTCTTTCCAAAATACCACTGCTTATGTCTTGTCTGCACCTCACGGGCACTGACATCATTAAGAACCGTATAACCGAACACGTACTCCCACGCTTGTTCCTTTTTTACATTTTTCGCATCTTTTCCAATGACAACAGCCAGTTCAACTTCATAGTCCAATCGTTCCAGCATATCGCTGTGGCTCTCAATAAAACCTCCATCTGCCACGGCCAGATTGACACGTTTGGAAAAATATACCGGATATTCTCGATTGCGCTCAAACGCCTCTTTTTTATATCTGGCAGACTCCTCCGCATGGGCCATGTAGTTAATCCCAAGGCAGATGACATCCTGGGAAGGTCTTGGAATCGGCGCACATTTTGTAACTTTTTCATAAGGAATGCCCTGTCCTTTTACCATATCGCATAAACTTGCCAGAGCACGAACATCTGCCTCACTCATTTCTTTCACAGCCTCTTCCACAGTTTTAAATGGCTGCTGAAGTTTTTCAAAAGAATACACTTCATTTCCATCTTTTGACAGCACGCCCGCAAATTCTCTTCCATTATCAATAAATGTTACTAATTTCATTTCTTCCTCCTGATTTTCCCTAAAAAAATAGTGCACGATCCTAGAATCGCGCACCATCTTCTCATATCTTCACAAGAACTTTTAAAATCCTATTTTGCATAATCCACAACTCGGTTTTCACGTATTACATTGACTTTAATCTGGCCCGGATATTTCAGTTCAGCCTCAATCTGTTTTGAAATATCTCTTGCCAGAAATACCATATCTGCATCTGAAATATGTTCCGGCATAACCATAACACGTATTTCTCTACCCGCCTGAATAGCAAAAGATTTGTCGACACCTTTGAATTGATTTGCAATGTCTTCCAATTGTTTTAATCTGTTGGTATAAATCTCCAGAGTTTCTCTTCTTGCACCTGGTCTGGCCGCTGAAATTGCATCCGCAGCCTGCACAATACAGGCAATCAAAGATTCCGGTTCCACATCACCATGATGGGCAGCTACCGCATTTACTACGATGGCTGATTCTTTATATTTCTTGCACAAATCCACACCAATCTGAATATGAGACCCTTCCACTTCATGGTCAATGGATTTGCCAATATCGTGCAGAAGCCCTGCACGCTTTGCGATCCGAACATCTGCTCCGATTTCTCCAGCCAGAAGTCCGGCCAGCTGAGCAACTTCAATGGAATGCTTCAGTGCATTCTGTCCATAACTGGAACGGAACTTCATACGACCAAGCAAGCGAATCAGTTCCGGATGAATTCCATGTACGCCCACATCGACAGCTGCAGACTCACCTTCTTCCCGAATCTGAGTCTCCACTTCTTTCTGAGCCTTTTCCACCATCTCCTCAATTCTTGCCGGGTGAATACGACCATCTACGATCAGCTTTTCCAATGCGATTCTCGCCACTTCACGACGAATCGGGTCAAACCCTGATAATACCACCGCTTCCGGTGTATCATCAATAATCAAATCCACTCCTGTTAATGTCTCGAGTGTACGGATATTACGGCCTTCACGACCGATAATCCTTCCTTTCATCTCATCACTTGGAAGCTGAACCACGGAGATCGTTGCTTCAGATACATGATCCACCGCACATTTCTGAATCGCAGTGACCACATATTCTTTCGCTTTTTTGGATGCATCTTCTTTCGCTCTGCTCTCCAGTTCTTTGTAAAGCTTTGCTGCATCCAGTTTCACATCATCTTCAACAGTTTTCAACAATTGCTCTTTTGCCTGTTCGGAGGTAAGGCCTGAGATTCTCTCAAGTTCCTGTACTCCTTGTTCGTATTGTTCATCAACTTTCTTTTGTTTGTTCTGCAATTCAGTTATCTTCGCTGCATACTCAGCTTCACGCTTTTCGATGAGATCGGCTTTCTTGTCTACGGCTTCTTCCTTGGATAACACACGTTTCTCATATTTCTGAAGCTCAGATCTTCTCTCCTTCGTTTCCTTCTCCAACTCATTGCGGGTACGAAGAGATTCTTCTTTCACCTCCAGAAGCGTTTCGCGTTTTTTAGTCTCTGCTGTTTTTAATGCTTCATCTATTATTTTTCTTGCCTTTTCTTCTGCCGTTCCAACTGTCTCAGCATCTTTTTTTGCTTTGTTTTCAACAGCAACTTTGCAAGTAATAGGGATTGCAATAAGTAGCGCGACTACCACAGCGACAACTGCACTTATAACTGCACCTGCCACAGGAGCACCTCCTTATTTTGTTTTCATTGTACATTCACAACAATATAATTCTAAACGTTTTTGTAAAAATTGTCAATATTAATATATCAATTCAATCTTTTCTTCTTCCATGACAGCCGCTATATCTTCCCAGGAAAATCCCTTTCTCGCCAAATATCCCTGCAGTCTGCGATATTCTTTCTCTGTGAGTTCTTTTTTTCCCTGCACTTTCTTTAATAAAAGCAAACGAAGCAGCCTGCGCTCGTCAGGCTGCTCTTCCTGTGCAATCTCTTCCCATGCCTCCTGGATAACCCTTCGATCCACACCTTTGCGGTACAGATCCTGCATCAGCTGCTGACGCGTCTTCTGATCCAGGCGATAACGAATGTAGTTCCTGGCATAGCGCTCATCATCCACATAACCATAAGATTTCACATATGCAATCGCATGTTCAATCATCTCTTCCGGATAATCACTTTGTCTAAGCTTGTCCCGCAATCCCTTTTCCGTCCGATCCATATGTTCCAGCAAATGCATGGCTCTGCGAATGATCTTCTTCTGCAGGAGTTCTGTATCACACATTAAACTTCTCCTTCATCAGATGCCTGTTTTTCTGCCTGCATCTCCTCCGAAGACTGTTCGCCTCCCGCAAGACCGTAATGAGCTCTGACCTTTGCCTCTACCTCATCTCTGATTTCCGGATGCTCCTGCAAGAATATTTTGGAATTCTCACGTCCCTGTCCAATTTTGTCTCCATTATAAGCGTACCAGGCACCGCTTTTATTGATGACTCCGATTTCCGCAGCCAGATCCAGAATATCCCCTTCCCGGGAAATTCCCTTTCCAAACATGATATCAAATTCTGCCTGTTTAAACGGCGGAGCAATCTTATTCTTCACAACTTTGATTCTGGTACGGTTGCCGACCATCTCACCGCCCTGCTTGAGGGTTTCAATCCTTCGCACATCCATACGAATAGAAGAATAAAATTTCAGCGCACGTCCTCCTGTCGTTGTCTCCGGATTTCCAAACATCACACCTACTTTCTCACGAAGCTGGTTGATAAAAATCACAATACAGTTCGATTTGCTGATGACAGCAGTCAGCTTTCGCAGAGCCTGAGACATCAGTCTTGCCTGCAGTCCCACATGGCTGTCGCCCATGTCCCCGTCAATCTCTGCTTTGGGAACCAGTGCTGCCACAGAATCTACAATGATAATATCCACTGCACCGGAGCGCACCATCGTCTCCGTGATTTCCAAAGCCTGCTCTCCGTTATCCGGCTGAGAAATATACAGATTATCAATATCAACTCCAATATTTCTGGCATAGACCGGATCCAATGCATGCTCCGCATCAATAAAGCCCGCAATGCCTCCCCGTTTCTGAACCTCAGCCACCATATGCAGCGCAACCGTTGTTTTACCGCTGGATTCCGGTCCATAGACCTCTACAATCCTTCCCTTCGGGATTCCTCCCAATCCCAAAGCCAGATCCAGGCTCAAAGAACCTGTAGGAACCGTCTCAATGTTCATATTTACATTGGACTCTCCCAGCTTCATCACAGCTCCTTTTCCAAAATCCTTCTCTATCTTACTTAATGCAGCCTCCAGGGCCTTTTGCTTTTCACTATTCATGCTTACTCCTTTTGTCTGTGGTCTCCAGATACGAACCTATGTTCGTGTTTTCTAGTAACATATTAGTATACTTTTCTGTCTTTGTCAACCTTTTCCTTCAAAAAACAAATGCTGCAGAGTTCGTGCAAGTATCCGGCCGCACCGGGTACTCACAAGAATTCTGCAACATTATCTTTTGTTTTCTATAAATATTCTATATTTTTATCAGCCGATCAGCCAGTTATACAATTCCTCATACTGAGCAGCCGAACTATTCCATGAGAAATCTCTGGCCATGCCTCTGTCAACAATTTTATTCCACTCACGTTTTTTATCATAATAAATTCTTTCTGCATTGCGGATCGTAGCAAGCATTTCATGAGCATTGTAGTTTCTGAAACTAAAGCCGGTTCCTGTACTGTCGTATTCATTATAAGGTTCTACCGTATCTTTCAATCCGCCTGTCTCGCGTACGATCGGCACCGTTCCATAGCGCAGGCTCATCAACTGACTGAGTCCGCACGGCTCAAACAGAGAAGGCATCAGAAATGCATCACAGGCAGCATAAATTCTGTGAGACATCGGCTCTGAATAATAAATATTCGCAGATACCTTATTATTGTATTTCCAGTCAAAATGGCGGAACATATTTTCATAGCGTTCTTCGCCTGTTCCGAGCACAACGATCTGTACGGAATCCTGACACAGCTCATCCATGACATAAGCAATCAGATCAAAGCCTTTCTGATCTGTCAAACGGGATACAATACCAATCATCATACGTTTCGGATCCTGCTCAAGTCCAAGTTCTTTCTGCAATGCGACTTTATTTTTTACTTTCTCTTTGCGGAAAGTCGTTGCGTTATAATTAAACGGGATATCCGGATCGGTTTCGGGATTAAAAATATCATAATCGATACCATTGACAATACCACGCAGATCATGCGCTCTCGCACACATCAGACCATCCAGTCCTTCACCGTAAAACGGCGTCTTAATCTCTTCTGCATAAGTATTACTTACTGTTGTAATTGCATCTGCAAATACAAGTCCGCCCTTCAGGAAGTTTGCATCATTGTATGCTTCCAGCTTGTCAGGAACAAAATAGTAATCTGACAATCCGGTAATTGCTTTAATTGTTTTCACGTCCCACACACCCTGGAATTTCAGGTTGTGGATTGTCATAATCGTTTTGATTCCGCGGAAAAATTCTCCTCCCTGGAATTTATCGTTCAGATATACCGGTACAAGTCCGGTCTGCCAGTCATGACAATGAATAACATCCGGTCTGAAACCGACAACCGGCAAAATAGATAAGACAGCTCTTGAGAAGAACGCGAATTTTTCCAGATCCCATGGTGCTGACGAATACGGCTTTGGACCGCTGAAATAATACTCATTATCAATAAAATAGAATGTAATTCCCTCAAACTGCATCTGGAAAATACCTACATAGCAGCTCTGTGCACCAAATTCCATATAGAAATTTGTTATGTACTTCATCTGATCTTTCCATTTCTGTGCGATACACTCATATTTCGGAAGTACCACACGTATATCAAAATAGCGTTTATCAAAGCACTTCGGTAACGCACCTGCAACATCTGCCAAACCGCCGGTTTTTATAAAAGGCACAGCCTCAGAAGTGGCGTATAATATTTTTTTCATCCCAAATAGTCCTCCTTGTAAAATGTTTTCCATTTTACATATATTATATCCCATCTTCTTTCTAATTTAAAGTGCGATTTTTCATTTCTAATCTTATTTTATCTGCAATTAACGCAATAAATTCTGAATTTGTCGGTTTTCCTTTTCCTGTACTGACTGTATAACCAAACAGGGCATCAATCGTATCCATTTTTCCTCTTCCCCATGCCACCTCGATTGCATGTCTTATCGCACGTTCCACACGGCTCGGCGTTGTCTGATGACGTTTTGCGATTGTCGGATACAAAATCTTAGTAATTGACTGAAGCATCTCAATATCATTGACTGACAGAATAATGGCATCCCTCAGATACTGATACCCCTTGATATGAGCAGGCACTCCGATCTCATGAATAATTTCCGTTACTTCTTTTTCCAGATTATAATTTTCGTTTTCTGTTTTTATCTGTTCCGTTTCCTTTGGATTGAACTTATGTACATTTTTCGGTCTGTTGCGAATTCCGCGCACACTTTTAATCCTGTTTAACAAATGCTGCTGATCGAACGGTTTCAGCATATAGTATTCCGCGCCAAGAAGAAATGCATCTTCCGTGATCCGCTCCTGTCCCACCGCTGACAGCACAATAAAAGAAGGACGTTTCTTCAGTTCTTTTTCGTGGTTAATCTTATCCATCACGGATAAACCATCAATCTTTGGCATAATAATATCTAACAAAACAACATCCGGTTCTTTTTTCTGGATGATACTGCAGATTTCCTCTCCATTATGTGCTTTTCCAACCAATTCCAGGGTTTTATCTTCTTCTATGAGTTTTCCCAACATTTCCACCATCTTTTCGTTGTCGTCAGCAATCGCCACGCTTAACTTTTCCATCCATCTTCCTCCTAAAAAACGCAAATTACAGACAGAAATAACATCCCTGCATTACATGATTTCTGTACACATTGACATTATAGACTAGCCATGCGATCAGAATCAAGGCGTTTTTGTCATCAGTATTCGACAAGTTACGCCTTATTTTTCCGGATTTCTCCTGTTTTTTACAGGAGACGCCCAATATTTCGGGAGCCTCCCAACACAATCCTGTGATTTTCTCTGTATTAATGTGTCAGCATCGTTTCCGCAAAGATTCCATATCCGCCTGCGGAATCCTGTACAAAAACATGCGTGATGGCTCCGACAAATTTTCCATTTTGAATCACAGGACTTCCGCTCATTCCCTGGACAATTCCTCCGGTTTTTTTTAACAGGCGTTCATCCGTCACTTTTACAGTAAAACTCTTGTTGCTGTCTTTATGATTCATATCAATATCCGTAATCTCTATGTGATATTCTTCCACCTGCCCATCTACCGCACACAAAACAGATGCAGGCCCCGTC
This sequence comes from Eubacteriales bacterium, assembly GCA_030536755.1. Taxonomy (GTDB): domain Bacteria; phylum Bacillota; class Clostridia; order Lachnospirales; family Lachnospiraceae; genus JALFVM01. The sequence goes on from JAUNPJ010000005.1 coordinate 48,026, forward strand.
TTTATCTCCTGCTTATATCCCACCTCCATGTTCCGCAATGCAAGCTTCTGCGCGTATGCTATGTTTCCAAAAATACCATTTTCTGTATTACTTTGAATGCTTCCCAAAATACGGCTGTCATCGTATCGAATCAACCCTGACAGTTCTCCAGGTGTTCCTTTGGATCCTTTGTTGATACCGAGGATCTCTGTCTCATACAGCGTTCCCTCTTTAATCCGAAGAAGATTTCCCGTATCCACATCACTGATTCCATGTCCAAGCGCCCCAAAACTTCCATCAGGTTCTACATATGTCAACGTCCCGATTCCCTGTGTGTCATCCCTTACCCAGATTCCCAGCTTGTAATCTCCGGCGCCGCATTTTACAGGGTTCACAGAAAACTGAAGCTCTTTTCCATCCCGCACCAGTGACAGCTGCACCTGATTCCCGTCACAATTCTGAATGGCCTCAATCAGCTCTCTTTTGGTCGCAATTTTCTTCTGATTAAAAGCAGTAATATAATCTCCCGGCTGCACAAGATTTTCTGCCGGTTCATAATAGATTCCATCTTCTCCTTTGATTTCCTCAGTATCCACAATCAGAATCCCTTCCGTTTCCATATAAATTCCAACTGCACTTCCGCTCACCCGAACCCATCGATGTCCCATCACCTCCACATGAACATTCTTTAAAAAAACAGTATTTAACAGCCTGCAGGAAATCGTATACTTTCTGCCGCCGGATGCAGGAATACTGTCCTCCCAGGTAATCAGAGGATTCGAGAAAATTGCAGGGAGTTCCTCGTCATTATCCTCTGTGATGCGTATTTCATCCGGTATGGAATCTTTCAAAGCACGATACCCCAAAATCATCATCATCCCAAAACAAACAACCGCAAGAGACAGCAGCCATCTGCGGCATCTTTTTTTCATTTCTGGATTCCATTGTACAGAAGTATGAAAATCATATCGAAACCCCATCTCTTATCACATCCTTTTTTCCATAATAAAAAGGATATAGACCAGCTATATCCTCTCTTATTATGTGAATTATTTAAGAATGTAATCTTGTATTTTTTTGTTTCTGTGCCAATAGTTTCATCTCATTGGCGCTTTCCAGGATTTTATCCGTAATCTCAGCGCCTCCCAGAAGTCTCGCCAGTTCTCTGACAGAATCTTCCTGACTTAATTTTTCGATTTTTGTCACAGTCTCCTGTCCGTCAAAATTTTTCGTAATTACAAAATGACAGTCTGCCATCGATGCAATCTGCGGAAGATGCGTAATACAAAGTACCTGTCTCTTCCTTCCGATTCTCTCCATTTTCTCCGATACCATCTGCGCTGTCCTTCCGCTGATTCCCGTATCAATCTCATCGAAAATCAGAGTACCCACTTCATCTTTATCTGCCAGCAGAGTCTTGATCGCCAGCATAATTCGACTCAGCTCTCCACCGGACACTACCTTTCCCAAAGGCTTCATCGGTTCTCCCGGATTGGTAGAGATCTGGTATTCCACATCATCCACACCGTTCGCCGAATAAGAAGCAGCTCTGTCAAAACGGATTTCAAACTTTACATCCAGAAAATTCAGATCCTGAAGCTGCAGAACAATCTCCTTTTCCAACTCAGAAGCACATTCTCTGCGCGCCTTTGTCAGCTCCTGGCAAGCCGCCTCCAACTGTTCGGTAACCTGCCTGCATGCTTCTTCCATCCGGGCTCGATTGGCCTCGTATTCCTGCAGAAATTCCAGCTTTTCCTGCTGCTTTTGCTGGTATTCTTTTATCTGCTCAATCGAACTTCCATATTTTGCTTTCAGATTGTTGATCAGATCCAGCCTCTGCTCCAATTGATAGAAATCCTCTTCTTCAAACGTCAGACTCTCCATATAGGAAGAAAGTTCCCGATTGAAATCATTGAGCAATCCGTCAATATCACCCAGCATACTCTCCAGACTCTCAATCTGGGGATCAAATTCCGACACACCTGCCACACAGCGCAGCGCCTGACCTACCAGTTCTCCCGCACAGGCCGGGCTCTCATAACCAGTACAGCCATGCGCCGTCTGAAGTGCTTCCACAATCCGTCTGCTGTTGTTCAGCTTGCGGTACTGCTGTTCCAGTTCCTCATCCTCTCCCGGCACAAGTGCAGCTTCCTCAATCTCATTGATTTCAAATTCAAGAAAAGAAACTTCTCTTTTTCTCTGTTCTTCATCCATAGCTTGTGCAGAAAGCTGCTTTTTTATGTCTGTATATTGGTGATAAACATCGGAAACTTTCTCTTTTATCTGAAAAATCTTATTTTTTCCAAAATCATCCAAAATATCCAGCTGTTTATTTTTATAAAGAAGAGACTGGTGTTCATGCTGTCCATGAATGTCCAGAAGATACGACGCCGCCTGTTTCATACGGGCCATCGTACAGGTTTCTCCATTGATCCTGCACACACTTCTGTTTTCCATGACACGGCGAGTCAACAGAACCTGGCCTTCCTCCGGATATACATCCAGGGCTTTCAGTTTCTCTTCTACCCTGGGATCATCTACAGAAAAAAGCAGTTCTACCAGCCCGTAATCTGCATGTTCCCGAATCATCTCACGGGACATTTTTCCTCCCAAGGCAAGCTGGACAGAGCCAAGCAAAATGGATTTACCAGCACCCGTCTCACCCGTCAGGATATTCAGTCCCGGCCCAAATTCCACTTCACTTTCGCGGATTAAAGCCAGGTTTTTTACATGTAAATTCAATAACATTCGCACACCTCTAGTTTAACTCTTCCAGTATTTTGCGTAGCTTCTCCATGACAAGCAGGCTCTGATCGGCCGTTTTGATCACAGACATGACCGTGTCATCTCCTGCGATACTTCCAATAATTTCTCCGAATTTCAATTCATCCAGCGCAGCAGCCACACCCATGGCCATTCCCGGAACAGTTTTGATGACAAGAATATTCTGAGCCGTATCCATGGATACAAACGCATCTCTCAATACTCTGGAATATTTTTCACTGAGATTTGGATTTTGCCCCTGCAGCACAGCATAAATACTGCGGCCCTTTTTATTTGCTACCTTTGTCAGGCACAACTCACGGATATCCCTGGATACCGTTGCCTGCGTCACCTTAAAGCCAGCCTCCTCCAGACGCAAAGCCAGTTCTTCCTGCGTTTCAATCTCATATTCATGAATCAGTTCTAATATTTTCGTATGTCTTTTCAGCTTCATAGCGCACTCTCCAACATCTCTTAATTGCTGCCTAATTTCTGTCTCAATACTTCCACAAAACTCATACGGTTCAGTTTTACGATCTTCGTACTCATCTCCGACTGACGAATGATAATTTTGTCTCCTGTCCTCATAGAAATAGTCGTATCTCCATCAAAATTAGCCAGTCCTCTCTCCTCTGCCTGCCGGCGTCCCGGTCCCAGTTCTACTTTGATGACATCTTCTGCCGGAAGAATAATACTTCTGGAATTCAGCGTATGCGCTGCCAGAGGGGTAATCATCATCATCCGTGCCTCCGGAGAAATAATCGGTCCTCCAGCCGACAGACTGTATCCGGTAGAACCAGTAGGCGTAGAAACAATAATGCCATCCGCATTATAAGAATTCAGATATTCTTCATTCACGTAATTCTTAAATCCAATGACACGCAAAGGGCCATCTCTTCCAATCACAATGTCATTCAGTGCAATATCCTCACCCACCAGCTCATCTTTGCGGTAAACACTGCCTTTGAGCATCATTCGCTCTTCAATTTCATAGTCTCCCATAATCAGCTGATCCAAAGCCGGATAAATCGACTGTTTGCCTACTTCTGCCAGATAACCGAGTGTTCCCATATTGATTCCAAAAAGAGGCAGCTGTCTGTGTACCACATCTCTGGCTGCCTGCAAAAGCGTTCCATCACCGCCAAGTACAATGATGCATTCCGCATCTTCCGGAATCTGATCTGCATCTGTATAATGGTACGGCCCCTTACTTTTTCTCTTTCCGCCCTCGCCTACATTACAGACACAATGATTCTGTTTTAAATATGTTACAATTTTATGTGTGATCTCCCAGTCGGGATCTTTCTGTGCATTTGTTATCATAAAAAAATTACGCATGATGTCACCTTTTGTCAAGCTCCAGATGTGCCTGTGCCACAACTGCAGCCACATCCACATCTGTTTGATATTCTGCTTCGTTTTTTCGTATATGAAGCAGGTATTCGATATTTCCTTCAGGTCCTTTGATCGGCGAAAATTCCAGATGATGAATGCCAAATTCCAGCTCCCTGCTGTAAGAAATCACTTTCTCGATCACTTCTTTGTGCACTGCCGGATCCCGCACGACTCCTTTCTTTCCAACCTTCTCTCTGCCCGCTTCAAACTGTGGTTTGATCAGACAGACAATTTCTCCATGTTCTGTCAGAAGCTCTTTTACCGGCCCCAACACCTTGGTCAGAGAAATAAAGGACACATCAATGGAAGAAAACGCTGGCGGTTCCTGGATATCAGCAGGAACCACATAGCGGATATTTGTCTTCTCCATGCATACCACACGCGGATCGTTGCGCAGCTTCCAGTCAAGCTGTCCATGTCCCACATCGATCGCATATACCTTGACTGCTCCGTTCTGCAGCATGCAATCAGTAAAACCACCTGTCGAGGAACCTACATCCATACAGACCTTTCCCTCCAGAGTCAAACCAAAATGCGTCATCGCCTTCTCCAGCTTCAGTCCGCCGCGGCTGACATACGGAAGCGTATTGCCTCTTACTTCAATGTTCACCGTATCCGGAAACATAGAACCGGCTTTGTCTTCTTTCTGGCCTTCTACATACACATTTCCTGCCATGATCACAGCTTTTGCTTTTTCTCTTGATGCAGCAAGGTTTCTGTTTACCAGTAATACATCTAATCGTTCTTTCATTTATTTCCAATACTCCTTTACCACTGCGGCAATGGACTCTCCATCCAGCCCCAGTTCTCTCCGCAAATCTGCCACATTCCCCTGCTCCACAAAGCAGTCCTCAATGGCAAGCACATGCACCGCAATGTCCGGATGATGCTCCAGCATATAATCCGATACTCTCTGCCCAAAACCGCCGTTTCTCACGTTTTCTTCCACCGTGATGATGGTGTGATGCTCTGCTGCCAGTTTATCGAGACATGACGTATCCAGCGGTTTGACAAAGCGCGCATTGATCATCGTGATGCGGATTTCTTCTTTTGTCAGTTTTTCATAGGCCAGCTGCGCCATCTCTACCATGCTTCCCAACGCAACCACGGCAACCTGACTTCCCTTATGAATGCGCTCCGCCTTTCCAAGAACAATTTTATCTCTGCATTCTTCCAGTCCGTCATAAGCCGTTCCTCTTGGATAGCGGACTGCCACAGGTCCGTTATAAGCAACTGCAAATTTGATCATATCTGACAATTCCCACTTATTTTTCGGTGCCATCACCGTCATATTCGGAATCATAGCCAGATACGACAGATCAAAACATCCCTGATGTGTCTCTCCGTCACTTCCTACCAGTCCAGCTCTGTCTATGGCAAACACCACATGAAGGTTCTGCATGCAGACGTCATGAATCAGCTGATCAAATCCCCTCTGCAGAAACGAAGAATACACAGCGAGCACAGGAATTATCCCTCCGAGAGCAAGCCCTGCTGCGAAAGTCACCGCATGTTCCTCTGCAATTCCGACATCAAAGAATCGTTCCGGAAACATATTTGCAAAACGTTTCAGTCCGGTTCCTGTAGGCATCGCTGCTGTGATTGCCGCAAGCTTCGGCTGCCGCTCTCCAAGCTTACGCATGACAGTAGAAAAAACGTCCGTATAAGTCTCTTTTCCCTTTCCCTGAACCGGAAGCCCTGTCTCAATCTCAAAGGCTGTCGTTCCATGAAAACGTGCCGGATGACGAACAGCCGGATCATATCCTCTTCCCTTCTGAGTCAGCACATGCACCACAACCGGCCCATCTACCCGCTTTGCCTCATTGAATAATTTCATCATCTGATGCATATCATGTCCATCCACCGGTCCCAGATAGGTCAGTCCCATATTTTCAAAAAGCATTCCCGGAATGATCAGCTGTTTGATTCCGCTTTTTGTGCTGCGCACTGCCTTTACAATGGGCGCACCAACCTTTGGTATCTTATTCAGTGTCTTGGTCACATTCATTTTCAGCCCTGTATAGGCCTCTGCTGTGCGTATATTTGCAAGATAAGAAGACATGCCGCCCACACTTTTGGAAATCGACATGTTGTTGTCATTTAAAACAATAATAAAATTCGATTTTAAAGTCGAAGCATTGTTTAAAGCCTCATAAGCCATTCCGCCGGTGAGCGCACCATCCCCGATCACAGAAACTACCCGGTAATCTCCGCCCGTCAGCTCTCTCGCCTTTACATAGCCAACACCGGCAGAAACAGAAGTAGAACTGTGTCCCGTATCAAAAGAATCACAATCACTTTCGCTTCGTTTCGGAAAACCGCTCAGTCCTCCCTCTTTTCGCAGATTCGAAAATGCATCTTTTCTTCCTGTAAGAATCTTATGCGTATATGCCTGATGTCCCACATCCCAGATCAACTTATCTTCCGGAAAATGCATCACGTTATGCAATGCCATCGTCAATTCCACAACGCCAAGATTAGACCCAAGATGTCCTCCTGTTTTACTGATGCTTTCAATCAGAAAACGGCGGATTTCTTCCGCCAGTGCCGGAAATTGTTCCAGCGGAATTTTATGAATATCGTTTGGTTTTTTGATGTTATCTAAAATCATTGGTATACCACCCCATTATTTGGTGCGGGTAATCAGCGAAAGAATCAGTTCACGCAGAAACTCATTTTTTTCTTCCAGAATATCCAGCATAAAAATGGCTTCCCGGGACAGCAGCTCTACTTTTTTCGCTGCCTCTTCAATCCCATAAAGTGTTACATAAGTAGTCTTCTGATTCTTTTCATCACTGTGAACAGGCTTTCCCAATTCCTCTGTCGTGCTGGTCACATCCAGAATATCGTCCTGTATCTGAAAAGCCAGCCCCACTTTTGAGGCCACCTGTTCCATCCCGCGGATTTTTTCATCGGAAGCTCCCGCCAGTGCCGCGCCTGCCATCATAGAAGCTTCAATCAGCGCCGATGTTTTGTTCTCATAAATATAAAGCAGCATTTCCTCCGAAATCGCTTTCCCCTCATTCGTCACATCAACACTCTGTCCTCCCAGCATACCGTAAATCCCCGTCTTAGACGAAAGAATCTGCAATGCCAGAGGAATATTTTTGTTATCCGGTTCCAGATAAAATGCATGAAATGCCACCTCGTATGCGTAATTCAGAAGTGCATCTCCGCTTAGTATTCCCATTGCCTCTCCAAATTGTGCATGGGTCGTCTTTTTTCCTCTTCTATATTCATCGTTATCCAAAGCAGGAAGGTCGTCATGAATCAGAGAGTGCGTATGAATCATCTCCATTGCCGCCATAAACGGCGCAACCACCTGTCCTTTTCCGCCAAAAAGGCGATACGATTCCCACATGAGAATCGGACGCAGACGTTTGCCCCCTGCAGTCATACTGTAATTCATCGCCTGCGCCAGCTGTGCAGCAAACCCTTCTTCTTTTGGAAGAAATTTCTGAATCAATCCATTTACCTGCTCGGTTCTTTCTTTTAATTCTTCTTTAAAATTCACTGACTGTACCATCCTCATTCATCTGAAGCATTTTCTTCTCTACTGTATCAATCTTCTTACTACAGTATTGCAGGAGTTCCATTCCTTCTTTGTATATCTGAAACGATTCCTCCAGCGTGATCTCGCTGCTTTCCAGCCGCTTCGCAATCCGATCCAAAGCCTCCAACGCTTCCTCAATTGTCCTGTTTTCTTTTTTAGCCATCTATCTTACCTCTGTCGACTTTTCTTATCTTCTCAGCCTTCGCCAGAATCTCACCGTCTGCAAGCTGAATCGAAAGCCTGTCGCCTTCTTTTACCTGTCCGCTGCTTTTTACATTTCTTCCACTTTCATCCGATACATAAGAATATCCCTGTTTCAGCTTATCCAGAGGCGACAATCCTTTCATTCGCTCAATGGACAGCTCCAGTCTGTGACGACTGTCCAGGATTTTCCGGTTCATACCGGCCTCCATCCGATCCTGCAGCTCCGCAAGAAACTGTCGTCTCTCCCGAATCTGATTTTCAGGGCTTAAATAACTCAGCTTTATCTGATATTGGCGAAGCCTGCTTTTTGCAAAAATCAGGTGACGCTCCAGTCCTCGCTGAAATCTTTTTTCATACTCACGAAAACCTTCCGCAACACTCCGATAATCATACACTGCAAGTTCTGCCGCCGCAGAAGGCGTCGGCGCACGCAGATCTGCCACAAAATCAGCAATCGTGGTATCGGTCTCATGGCCGACTGCAGAAATGACCGGCGTTGTGCAATTGAAGATTGCCCTTGCGACTTCCTCTTCATTGAAAGCCCACAGATCTTCAATCGAACCTCCGCCTCTTCCCACAATCATGACATCCACTCCATATGCGTCGAGCATCTCAATTCCCTGCACAATACTTCTGACCGCACCTTCGCCCTGCACGAGAGCCGGATATAAAACAATCTGCAAATAAGGATTCCTGCGATAGGAAATGTTGCGGATATCCTGGATAGCCGCACCGGTAGGAGCAGTCACCACTCCCAATGTTTTGATAAAACGTGGAATCGGCTGCTTATATTCGGGAGCAAACATCCCCATTTCTTCCAGTTCCTGCTTAAGTGCAAGATACTTCTCATAGAGAAGCCCGGCCCCCTCCAGTTTGATTTCTCTGGCATAGAGCTGATAACGTCCATCCCGCTCATAAACGCTGACGCTGCCCTGTACAACAACCTTATCCCCGTTTTTCATGGCAAACGCCAATCCCCGCCGCTGTCCGGCAAACATAACACAATTGATGGTTCCTGTCTCATCCTTCAAAGAAAAATAGATGTGTCCAGATGTGTGATATTTACAATTTGAAACTTCACCCTTTACGCTGATGCGGCTTAGCATGAAGTCCTGTGTGAACATATTTTTAATGTAGGTATTCACCTGTCCTACGGAATAAATATTATTCATCCTTCGCAATTTTTCCAAGGATACCGTTTACAAAAGATGCAGAAGTATCGCCGCCAAAAGCCTTTGCGATTTCAACTGCCTCATTGATGGCAACCTTTACCGGAACATCCTCATCAAATTTTATCTCATAAACAGCCAGACGCAAAATACTCAAATCTACTTTACTCATACGGCTTGTCTTCCATCCCTTTGATTTTTCATTGAGCAATGCATCAATCTCAGCTAAATGCTCTTTGATTTTCTCATATTTGCTCTGCATATAGGATTGATCATTCTCTTTTAAGACTCCCAGACCATCAAAATACATGACAAGCTGATCGTTCATTTCCTCGCCATCATTAAAATCACTCATAAAAAGAAGCTTAAATATATGTTCTCTTAATTCTCGTCTCCCCATGGTTTTCTCTGTTTCCTCCATTTTCTTCATCGTACATAGAAAAAAAGGAAAGGTTTACTTTCCTTTTTCGTTGTCCATATTCACTCCGGCGATCCGAACATTCACATCCGCAACAGTCAAACCAGTCATATTCTCAATGGCAGCTTTTACCTTTTCCTGTACGGTTTTGCTGGTTTCCAAAATATTATAACCATACTCTATATTCAGATTCAGATCCACAGTAACTACATCTTCCAGAACATCGATCCGAACGCCTTTGGACAAATTTTTCATTCCAAGCTTGGCTACCAGCTCATTGGTAATGTTGCCAGCCATAGAAGCAACGCCATCTACTTCTGTCGCCGCCAATCCCGCAATAATTGCCACAACGCTGTCTGCAACACGTACATCTCCCATGCTGCCGTTTTCATGTATCTTATATATGTTTCTTTTTTCTGCCATAATAAGACCTCCTAATGTTTCATACGTCTCTGGTTATTATACCAAATGTAACACAAAAATAAAAGTTTTTTATTTTGAAAAGCTCTTTATTCGAAAACAAACTTCTGCTTTTCGAATAAAGAGCTCACATTCATAGTCTTTCTATGGATTTATTTTCCCTTATATGCTTTTCTTTCTTTTTCCAAAATCGGCTGGAAACGATTTACTTCTTCTACAATAACATTACTGAGAAGAAGCATACAGATTAAGTTTGGAATTGCCATTAAGGCATTCATAATATCTGAAATGTTCCATACCAGATCCAGAGTCTGTGTTGCACCGATATATACAACAAGAGAAAATACTACACGGTAAATAATATTATATTTATGGCTCTGGAACAGGTATTCAAATGCCTTTTCTCCGTGATATTCCCATCCAAGAATGGTAGAGAATGCAAATAAAACAATTCCTATTGTTACCAGATATTTACCAAGGGGTCCCAGCACGGTGGAAAATGCCGCCATCGTAAGCTGTACGCCCTGCAGAGGTTCTCCGGCTGCATTTGTTGTTCCAAGTACACCGGAGGCAGCAATTGCCAGACCTGTGATGGAACATACAACAATCGTATCAAAAAATGTACCTGTCATATTGATGTATCCCTGGCGAACCGGATCATCTGTTGTTGCGGCAGCTGCTGTGATTGCTGCAGAACCAAGACCTGCTTCGTTGGAGAACACACCTCTTGCAACACCATAACGAATCGAATTCATAACAGACACCGTAATTGTTCCAAGGACACCTCCGCCAATCGCTTTTGGATTAAATGCCATGCCGAAAATCAGATACAGTCCATGAGGAAGATTTGTAATATTTCCTAAAATCACCACAATTCCCGCAATGATATAAAAAACAGCCATCGTCGGTACAACTACAGATGATACACGAGAAATACTTGTAATACCACCAAGAATGATCAAAAGTGCAAGAACCGTAAGCACAACACCTGTGATCCAGGATGGAACACGGAAACTCTCCTCAAGTGCTCCTGAAATAGAGTTTGCCTGTGTCATATTTCCAATACCAAAAGATGCCAGAACAGAAAACATTGCAAATAAGAATCCCATCGTTTTTCCAAAAGATTTATTCTTAAAAGCATTTTTCATTGTGTACATAGGGCCACCGGACATTTCCCCTTTTTCATTCACTTCACGGTATTTGATTGCAAGCATACATTCACTGAACTTGGATGTCAGACCAAAACATGCTGAGATCCACATCCATACGAGTGCACCCGGACCACCGGAAAACATCGCTGTTGCAACACCGATAATATTACCTGTACCAATCGTAGCTGCAAGAGCTGTCATCAATGCCGAGAACGGTGATACATCTCCCGTACCTCTCTTCTTCGTCCTCGCCTCTTTGCTTAATACACTATGCAGGGCATATCCAAGATTTCTCCACGGCAGAAATTTCAGACGGATGGTCAAAAAGATTCCTGTTCCCACCAGAAGCACCAGCATGACAGGTCCCCAGACAAACGCATCGATAGCTCCTACAATTTCATTCAATTTGTCCATTCTCATTTCTCCTCTCCTACAATTCTGTAAAAAAACAAAAAGGGCTAACGTTTTTTAAGACTACGCTGCCCTTCTCTACCTATTAATTTTACACATCACTGCGAAAAAGTCAAGTTCGATTTACCTAAATTTTGTTTTTCTTAGAGGACTCTTCCATCCAGATACATCAATGCATTGCATATGCATGCTGCAATATTGCTTCCTCCCTTGCGTCCTCTCGCCACAATGTACGGCACATCCGTCTTCATGATCAATTCCTTGGACTGCACAACATTCACAAAGCCTACCGGCACACCGATAATCAGTGCAGGATGAATCTTTCCCTCCTGTATCAGCTCATACAGGCGCACCAACGCCGTCGGGGCATTTCCAATCGCAAAAATAAAATTCTCTCCCATCGCTGCTGCCTTGTCAATGCAAGCTGTCGCTCTTGTTGTTCCATTTGCTTTTGCCGCCTGTGCCACATCTTCATCGGACATAAAACAGTGCACCTGTCCGCCATATCTCGCAAGTGTTTTCTTGTTGATTCCTGCCTTTGCCATCTGCGTATCTGTCACGATGCTGACACCGTTTCGGATTGCTTCTCTTGCCTTTTCCACAGCGCCTTCAGAAAAACAGAGATTCTCTGCATAGTCAAAATCCGCACTCGTATGAATGCAGCGTTTGACGATCATTTCTGTCCCCGGAATCAAAGGAGTATCGCCAAGCTCCTGTGTGATGATTTCAAAACTTTTTTTCTCAATTTCCTGAGGTTTTACATTTTCCAGTTCAATTTTCATAAGTTTTATACTCCTTCCTCCAGAATTTCATAAATTCTCTTCATATCCAGATGCGCACGCAATCCGTCTGCAAGCAGATCATACTGCGTTTCTTTAAATTCTGCAAAATCCACACCGGTCATTCCGGATACATCCAGCCCTTTGGCAAGCCCGATCGATTCTACAATCTTCTCTGCAACCTTCTCTTTGTCAAACACACCATGGACATAAGTACCATATACATTGTCCTGACAGGCACCTTCCTGTTTCTGTGCTCCGGTCACGTGGTCTTTGATCGCTGTCACCGCATGGACACCATCTTTCAGGACAGATTCTCCCATATGAATCTCATATCCCTCCAGCTCAATGCCCTCCAGTCCCGACAACGGACCCTCCACATTGCAGAAAGTTCCGTGAACTCTCGTTCTTGTCTTTTCTTCTTCAAAAATCGTATCCATAGCCAGCAGGCCCATTCCCTGAATCTTTCCTCCAGCCTCGACATGATGAGGATCCGACAGTGTCTCACCCAGCATCTGATAACCGCCGCACACACCAAAAATGATTTTTCCCTTGGCTGCTTCCTTGAGAATTGCACTTTCCAGTCCATTCTGACGCATCCAAAGCAAATCTTCCATTGTATTTTTCGTTCCGGGCAAAATAATCATATCCGGATTTTTCAATTCACTGACATGCTTCACATAGCGAAGAGAAACACCCGGAATCGATTCAAACGGATTAAAGTCCGTAAAGTTTGAAATTCTCGGCAGACGAATGACTGCAATATCCACCAGATCTACCTGCTGATTTCCCTCAAACCGATCCGTCAGACTGTCCTCATCCTCCACCTGAATATTCAGATACGGTGCGACTCCGACCACAGGAATTCCCGCTCTTTCTTCCAGTTGAGCCACACCTGGATCAAGAATCGTTTTGTCTCCCCGGAATTTATTAATGATGAGGCCTTTCACCATCTGGCGTTCCTCCTCTTCCAGAAGCATGACCGTTCCGATCAGCTGAGCAAACACGCCTCCTCTGTCGATATCTCCTACAAGAAGAACCGGTGCTCCGGCCGCCTTCGCCATACCCATATTGACAATGTCTTCCTGCTTCAAATTAATCTCAGCAGGGCTTCCAGCGCCCTCGATCACAATAATATCGTATTCCTCCGCCAGGCTGTTATATGCCTCCATGACCTTGGGCATCAGCTTTTTTTTGTAAGCAAAGTAATCTCTGGCGCTCATCGTGCCCATAACTTCTCCGTTTACGATCACCTGCGATCCCGTATCGTTGGTTGGTTTCAAAAGAATGGGATTCATCTTGACTGAAGGAGCAATTCCCGCTGCCTCCGCCTGCATCACCTGCGCCCGTCCCATTTCCAGACCCTCATCGGTGATAAACGAATTCAAAGCCATATTCTGGGATTTAAAAGGGGCAACTTTATACCCGTCCTGTTTAAAAATACGGCATAATCCTGCTGCCAGCAGACTCTTTCCGGCATTGGACATGGTGCCCTGAATCATAATTGCTTTTGCCACTCCAGTTCTCCTTTCAGTGCATTGATCAGTTGTTCATTTTCTTCGTGCGTGCGCACTGCGATTCTGCAGAATCCCTTTCTCAGATTCGGATAATTGCTGCAGTCACGAATCAGTATCTTATGTTTTTTCATGCGTTCCGGCAAATCTTCCGGCCCCAGAAAGAACAGATAATTTGCGCTGGAATCATACAGCTGCAGTCCAAGATTTCTGAGCTGTTCCTGCAGATAATGGCGTTCCCCAACGATCAGTTCCTGTCCGCGCTTTACATACGCCGTCTCTTTCAGCGCCGCAATTCCGGCCTCCTGTGCAAGACCGGATACATTCCAGGGCTGTGTCACAAGCTCCATCTGCTGAGCCAGAGTTTCATCGCCGGTAAGCCCATAGCCGAGGCGCACACCGGCCATCGCATAACGTTTGGTAAACGCCTTCACGATTAGAAGATTGTCTGTCTTTGAAAGATATTCTTTCATTGTATACTGCTCCGGCTGCTCTACAAAATCAAGAAAACATTCATCCAACACCAGAAGCGTCTCTGTCTGTTCACACAGATGTAGCAGCCGTTCCAGCAGCTGTTTCTCTGTCAGGATGCCGGTTGGATTGTTGGGATTACATACAAAAACAACATCCGGTCTGGTCTTCTCAACCTGCCTTAAAATCGCTTCATCCAGAACAAAGCCCTTCTTCTCATCCAGCCGGACATACTCCACGGCACAGCCAACGCTTTCCAGCGCCTGCTGGTATTCCGCAAATGTCGGTGCGGGAAGAAGTGCCCTCTTTGGTTTTGCGGCAAGACAGACAGAAAAAATCACCTCAGCCGCCCCATTTCCGCATACAATCTGCCCTTCAGGAACCTGTTCGTATTGTCCGATTGCCTTTTTTAATTTTTCGCACTGTACATCCGGATAATGTACCACGGAATCCACCGCCTGGATGATTGCACTGCGCACGCCGTCAGGAAGCCCCAACGGGTTGCAGTTTGAAGAAAAATCCAGATAATTTTCATAACGGTACACATCACCGCCATGTATATGTTTCGTCATAAGTATCTCCAGTCTTACTTTTTATCCTATCCCGCCAAGCAGCAGAACTGATGCCAGCAAAAGACAGGTCAGTGCCGATGTCACATACATCAGCCGATTCGCTTTCGGAATATCTTCCTTCTCAATCGGACGCAGCGAATCTCCAATCGTAGGCTTTTCGTACATTTTTCCAAAATACCAGGCATTTCCCGCAAGCTGAATCTCCAGTGCTCCAGCCATTACCGATTCTGTCTGCGCAGAGTTCGGGCTGGCATGATTCCTGCGGTCCCGCCTGTAAATCTCTGCCGCATTTTTTGCATTCATTCTGCACAGCCAGGAAGCAGCAATCATCAAAACGCCTGACAGACGCGCCGGAATATAATTTACCACATCATCCAACAGCGCCGCGTAACGTCCGAAATTGAGATATTTCTCATCTTTATATCCAACCATGGAATCCATGGTATTGATTCCTTTATATAAATACATCAGGGGTACGCCGCCAAGCGCCATATACAGCATCGGTGCCACCACTCCATCCGAAGTATTCTCCGCGATTGTCTCCACAGTCGCCTTGATCACACCTTCCTCCGTCAGAGCCTTTGTATCGCGGCCCACGATCATAGATACCGCATAACGGCTCTTTTCCAGATCACCTGTTTGAAGTTCTCTGTACACATTCATACTTTCTGTTCGAAGAGATTTCGCTGCCAGAAGCTGATAACACCAGAAAACTTCCAGCACAAAACCGACAGCCCAATACAGACGATAGGCAGCCAGCAAAATCACTCCCGGCACAAAGAACGAATAACAGCAGACAAGAATCACCAAAATCATCCCTGCCTGATGCTCTCCGAGCGCATTCTTCGGAAAGGACGCTCTTAATTTTTTCGTCAGCCATCCAATCAGGTTGCCCGTGATACAGATCGGATGGTACAGCCATCTCGGGTCACCAAACAGCAGATCCAACGCAAACCCAAGGCACAGCGCAAGTCCATGTAAAAAAATCATATGTCTATCCTTTCTGCCGCGTTTTTTTGTAATTTACACAGGCATTCAGAAATGCTGCAGGCAGTTTTGGATTGCCATAATAATGGAAATGAGGAAAACCGGCAAACAGATTGTCTCTCGCATGCATGCATCCCCACGAACGGCTGGACATCGGTTTTTTCGCCAGATAATCGTTTCCGCAGTTGGTCGAATCAAAATAATGGAATTCATGTGCCGGAAGATTGCCGATTTCCTGTCCAAACACTTCCTCTCCAAGCGTCAGCGTCACATACCCAAATCGTTTCAGTTTCGGTGTGCGATAGACCTCTCCCGGAATAATGCCCACCATTTTATAATGATGATTTTTCATATCTTCCATTTTTTCATGCAGATACATAAATCCGCCGCACTCTGCCATACAGGGCATTCCATCGGTGATTCTCTGATAAATACTTTCAAGCATCGCATGATTCGAAGAAAGCTCTTTTCCATACAGTTCCGGATATCCTCCATACAAAAGGATTCCGTGCACACCCTTTGGAACCTCCTGATCGTGAACCGGTGAAAAAGGTACCAGTTCTGCGCCCATCTGCCTGAGCAGCTTCAGATTATCTTCATAGAAAAAGCAAAAAGCCTCATCCGAAGCCAAAGCGATCCGCACCGGCTCCTGTGTCCGGTATGCAAAGGCAGAATTCGACGCTTTCAGATCGACCGGCTCCAGTTTTGGTGCTGAATTGGCCAGACGAATGATTCCATCCAGATTCAGTGTTTGCTCCAGGATACCTGCCAGAGCCTGTATTTTTTCCTGCAGCTGTGGAATTTCTTCCGGAAGCACCAGTCCAAGATGCCTGCTCTCGAGTACACAATCGGCAACAACAGGGACATATCCCAAAACCTGTATATGAAGTTCTTCTTCAATCAGATTTTTCATTCGCTGATACAACATCGGAGAAATCTGATTCAGAATTACGCCCTGGATTCCGCTTTCTCTGCGATATTCCAGGAATCCTTTGATCTGCGCCACCATAGAAACACTCATACCTTTGCAGTTTACAATGAGAATCACCGGTGTTTTCGTGATACAGGCAAGCTCATAGGCACTTGCCTGCGTCGTCGTTCCGCCCACACCGTCATAATACCCCATCACGCCTTCCATCACAGAGATATCGGCATCTTTGGCATTCTCCGTAAGAAGATATCGGGTAATCTCTTCCTCCGTAAAAAACGTATCCAGATTTCTTGCCCTCGTGCCGATCACTTTCGCGTGGAACATGGGATCAATGTAATCCGGCCCGCATTTAAAAGAAACCACCTCATATTCTCTGTTTTTCAATGCCTGTAAAATTCCACAGGTAATCATGGTCTTTCCGCTTCCGCTGGATGCTGCAGCAATCATCACTCTCGGTATCCGTTTCATTGTACCACCCCCTTACAGGAAATAATGTAGATCGGATTTTCTCCCATCATCATATGATATCTGCCCAGCTCTTTTGATTTTGCAACAGATACCTGCACAACATCAACTTCTCCGAGAGGCATTGTTTTGATGCAGTCCAGTGCCTCAGTCACCGTTTCCAGCGTAATGCAGTTGATCACAATTTTCACAGATGGATTTTTCTCCAGCAGCACTTTCACAATTTCTTTCAGATTTCCGGAAGAGCCGCCGATAAACACGTGCGTAGGAGCCTCCAGCTCTTCCATTGCCTCCGGCGCTATTCCCTCCAGAATCTGCAGGTTATCCAACGCCAGAGCCTTCTGATTCTGACGGATCAGTTCCACTGCCTCCGCCTTTTTCTCGATTGCATAGACTTTTCCATCGTAAGCCTGCATCGCCATCTCCATCGTCACAGAGCCGGTTCCGGCGCCTACATCATAGCAGATAGCATCAGAAGGAAGCTGCAGCTTATCCACAGAGAGGCTTCGCACCTCTTCTTTCGTCATCGGCGCCTTGCCGCGGATAAAATCTGCGTCCTTCAAATGTTTCGGCTGTTCTTTCGCTTTTGGATTTACCACACAGACCACAGAAAGAGGACTGACTGTCTCCTCCACAAACTCCTCCGGACGTCCCTTTCGGATGTTTTCCTGCGGATAAGACAATTCTTCTCCCACATACATCGTTACCTGATTCATGCCATAATGCACCAGTTTCTGTGCCAGAATTGATACGCTATCTTTCGTACCAAGAATCGCAAACGTTTTTTCTCTGGACTTGATGTAATGGATCAGATTGCAGTTTTTTCCGTGTGCACTGACAATGGCTGCATCTTCCCAGGAAAGACCAATCTTTGCCATAAAATACACCACGGAAGAAATTCCGCAAATCACCTTTGTCTCTTCTCCCAGAACGGCCAGCAATCTCTTTGCCCCGCTGTAAAAACCTACATCCCCGGACAGTGCCACCACAAAACGGTGATACTGCGGATGACTGTCAATATACGATTTGATTTTGTCTGCATTGTACTCATAGCACACTGCCTGCCCCGGCATCGCCACAGCATCCACCAGGCGTTTGCCGCCTATGATACACTGTGCCTCCCGGCAGGCTCTCATAGCCTCCCTTGTCATCGTATCAGTACTTCCCATACCGATTCCCACAAGCGTAACCTCCGGTTTCATCTGGATATGGCACAGACGGCAAAGCTGCTGTCTGCACTCTTCTACCGTGATTCCCGGCTCCTGCTGTGGTCTTCCGATCACCACAAGAATGGCTCCCGCATCTTTCGCCGCCTCGCATTTTTCCTCAAATCCACCGTTTTTTCCTGCTTCTTTTGTCACCAGATAGCGGCACTGATACTGCCGAAGCATTGCGGTATTCATTTCCTTCAAAAATGGCCCCTGCATACAGATCAGGTGTGCTCCCTGAAACCCGAGACTGCTGCACTGTTCCACCACATTGGGAAGTGAAAGCACTCTGGCATAAATCCTGTTCTCGTAATCTGTCAGTCTGGTAAATCGATGCAATTCCTTGCTTCCCGTCGTAACGAGTATATTTCCCTCTGTGTTCTCCAGAAAGTCAATTGCCTCCTCCACAGAATCCACCAGCACTACATTTTCCTCTTCCGGCGTCTGCCCAGAACCGCGCAGGACACGGATATAGGGAACTGCACAGTTTTCACAGGCATGTTTGATATTTTTTGTCACCTCGACCGCATAAGGATGCGTGGCATCAATCACCTGGTCAAACTGCTGCTGTCTCATAAACGCCTCCATCTCCTGCTGATTCATGCGCTCATGAGAAACCGTAAGATATTCATTTTCCTGCAACCGCATGGAGCCATAATCGGTTGCCACACACATGTGTACAGGCACCTGGCTGTCCCTTAGAAATTCTGTAATCTCATAGCCTTCTGTCGTGCCTGCAAATACCAGTATTTTACACATAGACGCTCCTATTTTGATTTTGGATAGCTTTTTTTCGCCTGATAACCTCTCGGAGTTACCATTTTTCCATTAATTTCTCTTGTCTGAGAGTTTCCGATAAATACAGTCGTAAACATATCTACCTTCGTGTCACGAAGCTCCTGCAGTGTCATGACCTGCTGCCGTTCTCCATCCCTTCCGATATTTGCCACAATACCGCACACCGTCTCAGGATCTTTATACCGCATCATCAGATCACATGCCTTCTGCAGATAGTCATGGCGTTTCCGGCTGGATGGATTATAAAGACAAATCACAAAATCAGCCTCAGAAGCATGCAGAAGTCTTGCCTCTATTTTCTCCCATGGAGTCAGAAGATCACTCAGACTGATCAGACAAAAATCATGAATCAGCGGTGCTCCAAGAACGGCCGCGCCTCCCGTAGCCGCAGTTACACCAGGAATAATCTCCAGTTCCACATCCGGATATTTTTCTCCAACCTCATACATCAGTCCTGCCATTCCGTAAACACCGGCATCGCCGCTGCAGATCATAGATACTGTTTTTCCCTTCATTGCCTCATCAAAAGCAAGGATACAGCGGTCCACTTCCTTTGTCATCGGAGTGGTGAGAAATTCTTTATCAGAAAAGTATTCCTTCACCAGATCCACATACACGGTATAACCGATAATCACATCACTGTCACGCAAAGCATTTGCCGCCTTGACTGTCATCTGTTCATATTCTCCGGGTCCAATACCCACTACATATATTTTATTCAAATTTCACACTCCATTCCCTCACGGCACATGCCACGGTCACACCGTCGCAGGCATATTTTCCGCGAATCATTTTTCCATTTTTGCTGGCAAGCACGGCACTTCTCTCGCACACACTGCCCACGCCAACCTGTTTTTTTACAAATTCTGATTCTGTAAATATTCCCTCCACTGTTTCAAGCAGCTCTGCGGAATAGGTCACAAAAGGAAGCTGATGACGGGTACAAAACTGCAAAAGCCCTGCTTCCTCCTTTTTTACATCAATGGAAGACACCTGCTCCAGTGCCGTCTCTGGCACACACAGTTCTTCCAGTACCGTATGAACACCCCGCTCAATCTTCTCCACAGAAGTTCCCTTTCTGCATCCGATTCCCAGCGTAATCAACGATGGAATCAGAAAAAGTGTATTTGCATACAGCTGTTTTTTGGTCGAGCAGGAGACTGCAATTCCATATTCCGGCTGTTTGTCTCCTTCTTCATAAAGCAACAGTTCCGGCGGGACGCTTCCCTTGATGGGAAATTCACTGTAAAACCCCACCTGCTCTCCCGCCACCAAAGCCGCCGAAATCTCTTTTGCAGTCTTCATGCTGGAAATCGCACACTGATTCTTCTTTGCAAACACATCCACTGCAAACTTTCCATTGATGTCTGTGGCGGTTGTGATCACAGGATTTGCGCCGGTCAGTTCTGCAATCTGAAGTGCCAACTCATTGGCGCCGCCAAGATGACCGGACAGCAGAGAAATCACATGTTTTCCCTGTTCGTCCATCACCAACACTGCCGGATCTGTTTTTTTATCTTTTACATACGGTGCAATGCTTCGAACAGCAATGCCGCAGGCTCCGATAAACAAAATGGCATCATACTTCAAAAACGCCTGTTTCGTCCACAGAGACAACGACTCCTTCACCACGTGCAGGGATTGTTCCATTGTGTAAATACTCTTTGTAAATTCTTCTGTCTCATGCCCCAGCTTTCGCAGCCCCTCTGCTGCAATCTGACCAAGCTGACATCCGGACAGAGTAAAACTGATAATCGCTGTTTTCATATCTGCTGCCTTTTTTCCGTTACTTGGAAGCTTTTCTGAATTCTGTCGTAAACGTTGGATCATACAGCTTGGAACGGTCATAATGGTTGGCTGCTACTGCATCTCCGATGATCATCAGCGCCGTCTTGGTAATGTTATGTTCCTTCGCCGTCTGTGCCAGTGTTCCAACGGTACAGACAAATTTCTTTTCATCCTCCCAGGTTGCCTTATAAACAATGGCAGCCGGTGTATCCGCCGTATATCCGCCTTCGATCAGACGTCGACTCAATTCCTCCAGCATACCAGTGCTCAAAAATACGACCATTGTAGCCTGATGCGCCGCAAAGGATTCAATGCTTTCCTTTTCCGGCACCGGTGTACGTCCCGCCATACGTGTGATGATCACACTCTGGGAAACTTCCGGCAGCGTATATTCGAGATCAAGTGCAGACGCCGCTCCGCAGAAAGCACTGACTCCCGGACAGGAATCATATGGGATTTTTTTCTTGTCCAGAATATCCATCTGCTCGCGAATCGCACCATAAATACAGGGATCTCCTGTATGAAGGCGCACCGTCTTTTTCTTGGCACGCTCTCCCAGCTCCATAATCTGAATCACTTCTTCCAGTGTCATTTTGGCACTGTTATACATCTGGCAGCCTTCCTTGGCATAGTCAAGCAGCTGTGGATTCACCAGTGAACCAGCGTAAATGATGATGTCCGCCTCCTCCAGATATTTTTTTCCTCTAACAGTAATCAAATCCGGGGCTCCCGGTCCCGCACCTACAAAATGTATCATCTTTTTTCTCTCCTGTATCCTTTAACTTTCTTTTATAATAATCAGGGAATAATATCCCGCATGATCCGGTATCTCTTCGGCACTTCTGTAAATCTTCTCCCCAGGCATTCCGCAGTTTTCAATCATGACTGCCTTTGCACCTGTCTCAAGAAGCTGACGTTTGACATCGCCCATCTTTTTTCCTGCCTTCATAAGCACTTTCGTTCCCGGCAGCTTCAGTGCGTCCTCAATCTGGTAGGAAGCCGGTACCACATGCAGCGGCTCTGCCTTCTCCACCAGGCTGATATTCAATCTGGCTGCAACTGCACAGAAAGAAGTGATTCCACTGACAATCTCCACCGGATAGCCCATCTCCTGTACACGTTTATGTACATACACATAAGTAGAATATACCGTTGGATCTCCCAGAGTCAAAAACACAACATTCTTTCCTTCATCCAGATATTTTTTTACCATCTCAGCCCCTTTTTCGTGGGACTCCTCCAAAAGTTTTGCATCCTTTGTCATTGGCATGGGTACTGCGAGAAGCGTCTTCTCATCCAGTTGTTCATAGGCACCTTTCACAATCTGATATGCAACGCTGTCTCTGGCATCATTGCCCGGAACAGCGATCACCTCATTTTCCCTTACCAGACGCAGTGCTTTTAAGGTCAGAAGCTCCGGATCTCCCGGACCTACGCCTACGCCATACAATATTCCACTCATATTGTTCTCCTTTATCTGTCGTTTTTATTTTTTTGCATCAATATTTCAATTAATTTCTCACTGGATTCTGTCTGAGCAAGAAATCCATACGTATTGGAAAAGATTACTGCACCAGTCATTAATTTTCCATACGTATGATGATCCAGGTAATACTGAATCCTTCTGACCGTCTCCTGCATCGTCTGCTCAAACCACGGTGTAGACTTCAGGATTTCCAGTGCCTCGTCTGTTGTCTCCCCATCCAGAATCTTTCGGGCTGTTTCCAGATCTGCTCCCACACGGATTGCATTGGATGCAAGTACCTCCATACGGGCATCCGCCTGATGGGAATGCGTATTCATAATTCCTGCCGCAACTTTTACAAACTTGCCAATGTGCGACACAAAGAGAATTCCTTTTACTCCTTTTGCCACCGCCATATCCAGTGTTTCTCCCACATAGTTGCTGCATTTGATCGAATGTTCAAACGGAAGCTGCTGCATGGATTCCTTCAGATAGTCTCTTCCGTAATTTCCCGGTGTCACCAGAAGATACTCCGCCCCCTGTGCAATCTGCATATCCATCTCAATTTCAATGCTTCGAATCAATGCCGCCTCACTCATGGGTTCTACAATACCGCTTGTGCCCAGAATCGAAATGCCTCCCACAATCCCAAGACGGGGATTAAAGGTTTTCTGTGCAATTTTTTCGCCCTCCGGGGCACTGATCACGACGGAAATCCCTCCATTGTATCCGACTTTCTCACATTCCTTTCGCACGGCTCGCTCGATCATTTCCCTCGGGACACGGTTGATGGCCGCATTTCCCACCGGCTGTTCCAGTCCGGGACGAGTCACTCTGCCAACGCCAAATCCTCCGTCAATAGAAATGCCAGGTTCGGGACATTTCCTCACGGTCGCATAGATCAGCATCTGATTTGTCATATCCGGATCGTCTCCGCCATCCTTTCGCACCGCACAGGACACCTGCTGTTCTTCCTTCTTCATATCCAGAATCTGCAGACACAGTTCCATCCCCTTTGGAGTCAAAAGATTCACCTGGTCCACGCATTCTCCTGTCAGCAGCATGTTTGCTGCCGCTTTGGCTGCTCCCGCTGCACAGGACCCTGTCGTATATCCCAGTCGAAGCTTTTTATTATTTTTTATGACATAGCAATCTTCCAGCCCTGTTTTCATACGTCCTCCATTCGCACAAAAAGGGAGCCCGTTGTGACAACGAACTCCCCCAAATTCAAAAATGCCTTTGCACTTATAAAACTTCTCCCGGTTGCCGCAGGATCCGTTCTCACCGAATCTATCACAGTATCTGGCTTTACAGTAACGGACTTGCACAGGAGTTTCACCTGTTTCCTGTAAATAGTTTCTATCTTTGTTTTCACATCTTGAATTATTATATTATTTCACCCCAAAAAAGTCAATCAATTCCATCCACAAAATCATAGATTTAGACATCCTTTGTATGCCTGATTTCCTCACACGTACAAATTCGAATCTGATCCCGATATGGTTCCACATGTTCCAATATATTCTCCAGAATCTGTATCTTTCCCGGTGAGCCAATGGACTGCGGTGTAAACTGAGGCACATAGGTCAGACCATAATACAAATACGCATCGAACTCTTCTATATAATTTTCTGCCACTCTTTCATACGAAGACACTCTGCTCTGCCCAATGGGAAACGCCGGTCCATAATTAAAAGCAAAATAAGGAAAATCATGGGTATCCCAGTTTAAAGGAATCTCCAAAAGTTCCCCTGATAAATTCTTATGCCAATATGGCACGTCATTGTCATACAAACTACTGGAATACGCATAGCCATATCTTACGGCAGCCTCAAAGACTTCTTTTGTCACCTCACCCTCCGGAGCACGAAAACCTGCAGGATGTCTACCGGACACCTTCGTTAAAATTTCGGTACCAATCGCAAACTCCTCTTCAATTTCATCCTTTGACAGCGTATGCATCGGTCTGTGCGTATGACCATGGAATGCCAGTTCGTGACCATCCTTTAAGATTTTCTCAATCGCTTCCGGATGCTTCTTAGCAATCAATCCGGGAACAAAAAATGTTCCTGTTATCTCATGGTCTCGAAACGTTTTCAGAACACGATCCAGTCCTCGCTTCACTCCGTAATCTCCCATAGATAATGTTTTGGGACGTTTTTCTGTACCTTCAAACATACCTGACCAGAAACATTCCCCATCCAGATTCACCGTAAAGACTGCCGTCATTTTTTTACTCATGTCCATCCCCCCTAATAATTTTTTCTCCACCAGTCAGCAATCTCACTGCCTTTGGCAAACCACACGCCTTCCTGCGCCTTCATATAGCGGACCAGTCTCTGGTACATGCGCAATCTTCCCGGAGAACCAATTATCTGAGGATGACATTGAATCACAAAGCAAAGTCCCTCTCGATAATAGCCGTCAAATTCCTGTTTAAAATTTGCAAATACCTGCTCAATTCCAGCAATTCTGTCCTGCCCAGAAGGTTCCGCCGGAAATAAATTATAGCCAAACTGAACAAAATCATCCAAATCCCATTTAGGCGCCATTTCAATAAAATCCGTGGTCTTCCCATCAATCACGCTGCGATACGGTCTGTCATCTCCTCGCATAGAGCTGGAATAAGAAAATCCCATATCATAGAGAATCCCCGCCGTTTCTCTGGACCAATCCCCGGATGGCGTCCGATAACCAATGGCTTTCTTTCCAATCACACGTTGGAAAATATCCTGACTCTTCTCAATAATCGCTCTTTGCTCGGGTGGGGTCAAATCCACGTAGCGCTCATGATGATAACCATGATGACCAATCTCATGGCCTCTTCTGTCAATTTCCTGCATCAATTCCGGATGATCCTCCATCACTTTGGCAGGAACAAAAAACGTTGCTTTTATCGCCTCTTCATCCAGAATATCAAGTATTCTTCGCACTGCACAGTTTGGTCCATAATTGCCAACCGAATTTGCTCTTAAAAACTGTTCCCCTCCTGCAAAATCTCTGGCTCCGTTTTTCCAGATTGTATCGCCGTCAACATCAAAACTCAGCATAACTGCACAGTTTGCCCCATTTGGCCATTTTAACTGCTCATAAGTAGCTGTTTCTCCCATTTTTTTCTCCTTTTCCTGTCAAATCTCTAAAAAAATTCTGTCCCGCATCCGGGACAGAATCTTCTATGTTGTTCTATACGTACCTCATTTTAAAGCACCGTAGCCAAAAACTGTTTTGCTCTTTCTGATTTCGGGTTGGTAAAAAATTCCTCCGGCGTGGTATTTTCTACCAAATATCCTCCATCCAGAAAACAGATGCGATCTGCTACCTCTCTTGCAAAGCCCATTTCATGAGTGACAAGTGCCATCGTAATTCCTGTATGGGTTAAGTCTTTGATTACATCTAATACTTCTTTGACCATCTCCGGATCGAGCGCAGAAGTCGGTTCGTCAAACAGAAGGACCTCCGGCTCCATCGCCAAAGCCCGCGCAATGGCAACTCTCTGTTTTTGTCCTCCGGACAGACGACTTGGATACTGCTTTGCTTTGTCCGCAAGCCCCACTCGTTCCAGAAGCACCATTGCTTTTTTCTCAGCTTCTGCCTTGCTCAATTTATTCACTACCATGGGAGCATATGTCATATTACGAAGCACTGTCATATTTTGAAACAGATTAAAATGCTGAAATACCATACAGACATTTTTACGAATTTCCGTAATATTCGTTCCTTTTTCCATGATGTTCTTTCCGTCGATCCAGATGCTTCCTCCTGTAGGAACTTCCAGAAGGTTCATACAGCGAAGCATGGTGGATTTTCCCGATCCAGAAGGTCCTATAATCGCCACTACCTCACCTTTATTGATCTCCAGGGAGATATCTTTGAGAACCTCTAAATCACCAAAATTTTTCTTTAAATGTTCTAACTTAATCACTGACACGCACTCTCCTTTCCAGATAACGGCCGAGCGTTGTCAAGGCCATAACAAGAACATAATAAACAAGCGCAGCTACAATAAAAGCCTCAAAAGCACGGAATGTCTTTGCCTGAATGAGTGATGCCCAACGCATGGTATCGGCGACACCAATAATCGAAACCATACTGGAATCTTTTAAAAGCGCAATACTTTCATTGACCAGAGACGGCAAAGTATTCTTAAAGGCCTGCGGGAACACAATATCAATCAACAGTCTGTGCTTCGGCACACCCAAAGACATGGCAGCTTCCCACTGTCCTTTGTCTACAGACAAAATGCCTCCTCGGATAGACTCAGAAATATAAGCAGCTGAATTAAGTCCAAAAGTCAGCACACCTGCCTGAAGAGCCGTAATCTGGTAATCCAAAAGCTGCGGTGTCGCATAATAAATCAACATCAACTGTACCAAAAGTGGGGTTCCTCTGAAAATAGAAGTATAAAACTGGGCAAACAGTACCAGCGGTTTTATCCTGGATATTTTGATCAAAGAAAGCACAATTCCCCATAAAAAGCCAACTACAGTAGATAACAGAGTAAATTCTAAAGTCAAAATGATTGCCTGTCCAAGCATCGGAAGATAATCATTCAGTATGGTGAAATTAAGCATTTTTTCTTCTCCTTCTTTTACATGTACATGACACCATATCTACTTGGCAATATCCAGATTTTGAACCATTTCTTCATACTGCGTTGTCGTATCTTCTCCCATATACTTCACCAGAATCTCATGCAAAGTTCCATCCTCATTCATCTCAGCCAGAATCTCATTAATCTGATCTACATATTCAGAATCCTTCGGAAGAGCGATGGCAAAAGTATCTTCTAAAGTAATCTCACTGGAAATAATATGACATTCCAGACCTTCATTTTCCTGTACAAAAACAGCAGCCTGTGTCGCATCAAAAATGCCTGCATCACATCTTCCGCTCAAAATATCCTGTACCACAAGAGGGGTACTGTCCAATTCAGAAACTGTTGCATCTTTTACAGATTTAGCAATTTCCGCATAACTGGTTCCCATAGATACACCAATATTTTTTCCTTCCAACTGACTAAGCTCTGTGTAATCAGCTCCTTTTGCACAGATAATTGCATTCATTGGAAAATAGTAAGGATTTGAAAAAGACAAAACTTCTTTTCTCTCCTCTGTTGGAGAAATACCGGAAATAATAATATCCGCACGTCCACTTTCCATGGTAGGAACTAAAGCCGAAAACTGCATATCATTAATTTTCAGTTCTTTTCCAAGCTTCTCAGCAATATGATTTGCAATATCGATGTCAATACCCACATAATTATCCGTTCCATTGTCAATGGATTCAAATGGCGGGAATGTCGCGTTAATCGCCATCACCCATGTGTCTTTTTCTTCCGATACGTTTTCTGCGGCAGCCTCAGAACTATTTGTACTCTCTTTGCTCTGACCACATGCCACAAAGCTCACTGTCATAACAAGAACAGCCAGCAGTGAAATCATCTTTCTCATTTTTATCTCCTCCTTTGTTTTGTTAATAATGTTGCAACAATAAAAGTGTTTGTCTCACTTGCGTTCGACTTGAATCTCAACACCTTCTATTGTTCTATATAGCATTACACCTTGCAGCGTAATTCTATCATCTCGTTACATCTGGATACTTCCTGCACACCAGCTCCTCTCCCCGGACGGTGGTGTTGCATACGCGGCCTTACTTGTAAATAATTTCTGACGCACCAGACTTTCTGCCATAGATACAGCAGCCTTTGCCGAATCAATCACTGGTATTCCAAGTGCCTTTGACACAGGTTCCGCAAGTCCCAGAAAACTCAAACATCCAAGAATAATCACCTGAACTCCATCTATCTCCATAAGTTTTCTGCCTGCCTGAACCAGTTCCTCCACTGTCCTTTCCCTTTCTCTCCATACATCAATATGGTGAAGATCTACGCTTCTTATAGAACTGATATGATCCGGCATAAGACCGGTCTGATAACGAAAAGCCATCTTTTCGGACATTCTTCTTTTGTCTGTAATCAAAATTCCACACTGACGCCCCAACATCATAGAAACAAGACAGGAGGCCTGTCCGCCCCCGACAACAGGAATCGATACCGCCTCTCGACAGGCATCCAAAGCCGGATCACTAAAACAGTAGATTACCACGGCATCAAACCCATCTCTTTCGGCCTCCATTGTTCGTTTTACAATTTCCGGTCCGGCCATCACCACATCAAAGGCGGAATCCACATATACTTTCGTCTCTGTGAGACATTCCATGCAAAGCTCTACATCATTTCCCGTAAATTCAGACAAGATTTGGCATCTCAGATCCATTTCCTGTCGTGTCATTCCGTAATCAGGATTAATAATCATAATTTTCATAACTGATTTTTCCTTTCGCTACTTATGACAAAGCCTCTCCAGACCTTCATAATCCAGAATTTTCGCTTTTGACTTATAGATTTTAATGTATCCTTCCCTCTGAAGTTTCATCAAAGACCGGGAAAGTGACGGCCGTGTTACCCCGAGGAAATCTGCCAGCTCCTCCCGATTCATCTTAAAATCCAGTTCTCCATTTTCATCTGCCAGTTCAAACATCAAAAAAGCCGCTTTTGCTTCTACCGTAGTCCCGGACAGAATATGAAGTTTTTTCATCTGCGAGACACAACTGTCTGCCTGAACAGAGACCATATTTTTTATGATGTTCATATGATGTTCACAGGCAACCGGGCAAATCTGAAATAAAAATTTCCACGGAATGGCAAACACCAGACTGTCTGTCACAGCAGTGGCATCATACCAATATTTCTCTCCTTCTTTATGACGGATTAAAATACCAAAAATTTCTCTCTCATGAATCTCAAAAAAAATGATTCTTCTGCCGGAAAAATAATTCTTTGTAACCAGCAGCTTACCCTTCATCAAAATGAATAAATATTCGGGTTTTTCATCCTCTCGAAAGACTACCTGTCCCTTTTTATATTCTTTTAAAAAAGCGCCCGAACAGCTTACAATCTGCCGAATTCCCTCAACAGGAATGCCATCAAACAAATCTGTTTCTGCAATAAAATCATAATCCATCTGTTTTTTTAAACCTTCATAATGATGAATAATTATACCATCATCTCCTTTTACATTCCGTAACATATGTTACTAAATTACTTCTTCTTTATCATTTTATTCCATATTTTTCTAAAAAACAAAGGATTTCCTCTTTATATTTTGAATTTTTATTCGCGTATCAAGAAAAAATTCTCTACATAAAACAACACATCCGCAAGCTTTGAATCTGCCCGATACAACTTTTCTTTTTCTGTCGATGTGCTATAATAAATCATATCTGTTCCGTATCTTCACAGATACGAGCAAAAATCCATAAAAACTCAGGAGAAACTTTATGATCAGCAAAGAATTTCACGCATCGAGAAGAGCATTATACTCTGATTTATTAGAAGACAATTCCATCGGCTTTGTATTTTCCGGTGAAGAAAGACAGGAAAAAGGAGACCAGCTGTATCCTTTTACCCCATATGCAAATTTTTATTATCTGACAGGTTTTTCCCAGCCAAAAGCCATTCTGATGGTGACAAAACTGGAGGGAACAGTAACAGAAACACTGTTTATCGACCATCCCGACGAGATGGCAAAACGCTGGCTGGGTATTTTCTATACACGCGAAAGTGTTGCAGAGGAGACAGGAATCGAACATGTTGAATATCTGGAGCGTTTTGAATCCTCCATTCCCCTGTTTTCCAGAATAAAACGTATCCAGCATCTCTACGTGGATATCGCAAACTGGGAAGGACCATTTGCCCGGAATGAAGCCCAGAGATTTGCAAATAAACTGCATTCCTACGACCCGACCATTCCGCTTCACAACTCGTTCCATGACCTGGCTTTGCTTCGTCAGGTAAAGACACCGGAAGAAATCGCACTGCACCGAAAAGCCTGTGCCATCACTTCCAAAGGAGTCAAAAACATTCTGAATCATCTGCATCCGGATATGCACGAATACGAGATTGAAGCCTATTTTGACTTTGTATTAAAATCGAACAACGCTCGCCATGCATTCCCGACCATTGCCGCATCTAACAAAAACGCCTGCTCCATGCATTACGTGGCAAATGACAGAAAGATGCTGGATGGGGACATGATTCTCTTTGACCTTGGTGCCGAGTGGGGCTACTACGCTTCCGATGTCAGCCGTACCTTCCCGGTAAACGGCAAATTTACAGACCAGCAAAGGGCTTTATACAACGTTGTATTAAAAGGACTGGATGCCGCCATTGCCGCTACCCGCCCAGGACAACCCAAAAACGAGTTACAGGAAATCAGCAAGGCCGTCATGACAGAGGAACTGATCAAACTCGGTATGATCCAAAAACCGGAGGAAATCATGAAATATTACTTCCACAGTTCCGGTCATTATATTGGTCTTTACACGCATGATGTCGGCAATGACAAGGCACTTCTCGAAGAAAATATGATGTTTACACTGGAGCCCGGTCTTTATTTCGATGAACTCAACCTCGGCATCCGTATTGAGGACACCATCCTGATCACGAAAGACGGATGTGAAGTCCTGACCGGCGACATTCCAAAAACAGTAGAAGAGATTGAAACTTATATGGCAAGATAAAACAGGAGGATGAAACAAGATGAAGAAATTACTGATCGTCGTTGATATGCAGACAGACTTTGTGACAGGTGCTCTCGGCACAAAAGAAGCACAGGCAATCGTACCTGCAGTAGTCGCGAAAATCAAAGACGCAAAAGACGCAGGTGCAGACGTCATGTTCACTTTAGACACACACGAAGACAATTATCTGGAAACCCAGGAAGGGAAACATCTCCCTGTTCCACACTGCATCAAAAACACAGAAGGATGGATGCTCGTTCCAGAGATTCGTCCTCTGGCAGAGGGCTGTACCATGGTGGAAAAACCGACCTTTGGCAGCACACGCCTTGCACATCTCATCGGAAGAGCCTGGTATGACGAAGTCGAACTGATCGGACTTTGCACAGACATCTGTGTCATTTCCAATGCCATGATTCTCAAGGCATCCGTGCCGGAGACACCGATTTCCGTGGATGCGTCCTGCTGTGCCGGTGTCACGCCCGAAAGCCACGTAAATGCACTTTCCGCCATGAAAATGTGTCAGATTTCTATTACAGAATAGGTTTTTCTTATGAAACGAACCTTTACTTACAACATCTTACCGGAGAATGACGGATGCATTCTCCGGGATTTTCTCCGCCAAAAGGGATTTTCGAGACACATTCTCGTAGGGATGAAGCCTCACAATGACAGCATTCTTCTGAACGGAGAGCGTCCTTTTCTCAGCCATATCCTGCACACAGGAGATATTCTGACTGTCACACTTCGCGATGAAGTTTCCTCAGAAAAAATTCTTCCTGTCGAACTTCCGCTTTCGATTCTCTATGAAGACGAAGACATTCTTGTGCTGAACAAACCGGCAGACATGCCAATTCATCCCTCTCAGGGCAATTATGACAACACACTGGCAAACGCCGTGGCATGGTACTATCAACAAAAGGGTGAAACCTTTGTTTACCGCTGCATCAATCGCCTGGACCGGGATACGACAGGAGTTCTTGTGCTTGCAAAGAACGCACTCAGTGCTGCACTTCTCTCAAACATGATGCAAAAACGCCAGATTCACCGCACGTATCTGGCCGTCGTGGAGGGAATACCGCCCTTTGAGGGTATCGTTGATGCTCCCATCGGCAGAGTTTGCGATTCCACCATCGAAAGACAGGTGGATTTCCAACATGGTGAACGTGCAGTCACCCATTACCGGCTCCTCAAAAGCAGGGGGGATTACTCTCTGGTTCAATTAAATCTCGAGACAGGACGCACGCACCAGATTCGGGTGCATATGAAACACATCGGCCATCCACTGCCCGGTGACTTTCTCTACAATCCCAATTATCAGGATTTTCAGAGACAGCCACTTCACTCCTGGAAACTGGAATTTCTCCATCCAATCACCAAAGAAGCACTCACCTTCCAGGCTCCCCTGCCGGAAGACATGCGTTAAGGACAGGTTTCTGTCCCAAATTCCGGTTTGTAGGGTTGTATGTGCACCGCTTTCCTGGTCAACGGAACAGACTCCTAACGGCGAGGTTGGGTTTGAGGGCTTCCGAACAGCCATTTGCACAGGGGAGACTTTCCACATCAAGTGCGATCTCTCCGCTTGTGCGGTCA
>JAUNPJ010000071.1 GCA_030536755.1 Eubacteriales bacterium
TTTGAGCGCAGGGCGCGAGTTCGTTTGAAAAGCAATCCATAGGCGGCGCAGCCAAGCAAGAAAATCAACAGGTTGCCTGCACAAGCGGAGAGATCTGCACTTGATGTGGAAAGACCCCCTTGTGCAAATGGCTGTTCGAAAGCCCTAAGCCAAACCTTGCCGTTGGGAAGTGTACTGTTGACCAGGAATAT
Organism: Eubacteriales bacterium; assembly: GCA_030536755.1. Taxonomy (GTDB): domain Bacteria; phylum Bacillota; class Clostridia; order Lachnospirales; family Lachnospiraceae; genus JALFVM01. The sequence goes on from JAUNPJ010000071.1 coordinate 192, forward strand.
GGTGCCCATACAACCCTACAAACAGGAATTTGAGAAAGAGGAGTGAACAGAATGGAATATAGATGGAAGAGATTATTGATTGCGGGAATTTTGGCAGCTGTGCTGATGGTTTCCTGGAAGCAGGATGTCGTGATGAGGACAGCTTGGTGGGGAACGTTGTATCCGGAATACTGTTATTCGCAGATACCGGAGGAGGCTGATGGAGAACAGGTGCAGATACGAATTAAATTTCGATGGTTGCATGGGTTTTGATTCAGTGTTACAATGAGGAGTAATAAGCCAGAGTGCTGGCAATATTATTTTTTGGAGTATAAAAAATGAGTGAGAATAGAGAGGCGCCGATAGGTGTTTTTGATTCCGGAGTGGGAGGCCTGACTGTAGCAAGAGAGATTATGCGCAACCTTCCTTCCGAGAGAATCGTATATTTTGGAGATACTGCACGTGTTCCCTACGGCAGTAAATCACGGGAAAGTATTATCCGTTTTTCACGCCAGATTATTCATTTCCTGCAGGAAGAACATGTGAAGGCCATCGTGGTGGCCTGCAATACGGCAAGTGCCTATGCGCTGGATGAGGTACAGAAAGACCTGGATATTCCAATTATCGGTGTGGTAAAGCCGGGGGCGAAGGTGGCAGTGAAAGCCACCCGAAACAAACGCATCGGAGTCATTGGAACAAAAGGAACGATCGGCAGTAATATTTATGCCGATTACATACATGAGATCGATCCTGAGATTACAGTGGTGGGAAAGGCTTGCCCGCTGTTCGTACCTCTTGTGGAGGAAGGATGGCTCAAAGATCCGGTTACTGTGGAAGTGGCAGAGCGTTATCTGCAGGAACTGCAGGAGCAGGATGTGGATACGCTGGTGATGGGATGCACCCACTATCCCCTTCTGCGTTCTGTGCTTCGGGAACTGCTTGGCGAGAAGGTGACTCTTGTCAATCCCGCCTATGAGACAGCCCAGAGCCTCAAGCAGCTTCTGAAAGAAATGAACCTGGACAATCCGGGGATTAAAGAGGAGGAATTTCCGTATCGTTTCTATGTGAGCGATCTGGCAGATCAGTTTACTGCTTTTGCGAATTCCATTCTTCCCTATGATGTGTCCATGACCAAGAAGATTGATATAGAAAAATATTAGAGGGAAAATTATGACAAAAGATGTTTTGATTCGTGTAAAAGGTCTGCAGATGATTGATGAAGCAGAGCCGGCGGAACCAATTGAAGTGGTGACGGCAGGAGAATATTATTTTCGCAATGGTCATCATTATGTAAAGTATGATGAAATGATGGAAGGTTTTAAAGAAAATACCATCAATTATATCAAAGCGAGTGAAAATTCCATGGAAGTGCGCAAAAAAGGTGTGACAAATGTGCATATGGTATTTGAGCAGGACAAGAAAAATATTACCTACTATCAGACACCATTCGGCAATATTCAGATGGGCATTTCGGCTGCAAGAGTGAACTGTCAGGAGACGGAAGACAACATTGACATTCACGTAGATTATGCGCTGGAGATGAACGATGAGCATGTGGCAGATTGTTTTATTGAAGTAAATATCAAGCCAAAGCATGCACCTGATTTTCATTTATAAAAGCAAGAAAAAAGAGTCCTGACAGAACCATCTGCCGGGACTCGATTTTTTAGATTATTTTTTGAAACGGCTGAAGAAGCCTTTTTTCTTCTTAGGAGTTTCCAGAGGTCCTCTCACTCCCTTGACACCAACGATGTAGATACCACTTACTTCTGCTTTGACTTCCTTCTTTACAGGAATCAGGTCAAAAATCTTCTCATCGCAGACGAGACATGTAATCTTTGGTCCGACTTTTGCTTTTACGATCGGAAGTTTGGAACGGCGCATCATCTTTGGAGCCTGGTCAATGACCATCTGAGGCAGTCCGGAATCTTTCAGAGGCAGACGTTTTTTGTCAATGATCAACATGGACATTGTCTGTTTTGACGCTTCAATCTGAGCCTGTTGTTCTTCTTGTTTTGCCTGTGCTTTTTTACCCAGAAAATACATGACTACTAAAGCAATAATCAGTATGATCAGGATAATTAATAAAACCATCCAGAGTTTCATGATCTTCCTCCTCAATATTTACCATCTATCGCAATTTATTCTAGCATTGTTTGATTAAAAAGGCAAATAAAAAATTGAATAATTCGCCTTTTATGCTATAATGAAATATACACAGTCGAATTTTATTTATAAATGATAAATAGATGGAGAAAAAGATGAAGGAAGACGAAAGAAGAAGGAATTCCAGCGGCAGATCCACCCGTACCCGGACAACAGCAAGCTCCTCAGCGGGCAGGCAGAATCAGGCGCCGCTTAGTGATGAGGAAATAGAGCGCAGAAGACGGGCAAGGATTGCCAGAAGAAAACGCGAAGCGCAGCGAAGGAGAAGAAGAATACTGGCCGGAATGGCTGCCTGCTGCATTCTTGTGATTCTTTTGGCGGTGGCGGGTGTCTCGGCAGTTGTCAAAAGTCATAATAAAAAAGTAAAGCAGGCGAAACAGGAAGATCAGAAGGTCGAGACAATACAGGCAGAGGCTTCTGATGTGTTGGCAGAAGCAGATCTGATGGCACAGCAGTATGATTACGACGGTGCCATTGAGCTGCTGAAGAGTCAGTCGGATTTTTCTTCCAATGAGGAGATGCAGACGGCTGTTTCTGAATATGAGAAAACAAAGGAAACGCTGGTGGAGGTAAATCTCGACGAGGTTACCCATGTATTTTATCACTCTCTTGTTGTGGATCCAAAACGTGGATTTGCGGGAACACAGGGAGCTCAATTTAATATGTGGATGACAACCGTCAGCGAGTTCAACAAAATCAATCAGTCTATGTATGACAAGGGATTTGTGCTGATTCGTCTGCGTGATATGGTTAAAGAGACAAAGGATGAAAATGGCAATGTAAAATTTGAAAAAGCCAAGATTATGCTGCCTCCGGACAAGAAAGCGTTCGTACTTTCTCTGGATGATCTGAGTTATTATCACAGCTATGATGGATATGGTATTGCTTCCAAGATGATTCTCGATGAAGAGGGAAAACCCACCTGTGAGTATGTGGATGAGAATGGAGAGACTCTGACAGGGTCTTATGACTGTGTTCCGCTTCTGGATGACTTTATTGAGGAACATCCGGACTTCTCCTACAAAGGTGCCAGGGGAATCATCGCATTGACAGGATACAACGGAATTCTTGGATACCGTACCGACCAGAGTTATGAAGACAGGCCTGATGATCTGGACGATGATAAGGTGGAGTGGTTAAATGAACATCCGGATTTCAATCTGGAGACAGAACGCAAAGAGGCCAAGAAGGTCGCGGATGCCATGAGAGAAGATGGTTGGGAATTTGCCAGCCATACATGGGGGCACCAGTATATCGCAGATATCAGTCTGGAGAAACTACAGGTCGATACGCAGAAATGGATGGATAATGTGGCTCCTCTGGTGGGCGGAACGGATACAATTATTTTTGCTCATGGCCAGGATCTTGTGAATGGAGGCGAATATACTGCCGATAATGAGAAATATAATTATTTGAAGAGTCAGGGCTTTAACTTTTTCTGTAACGTAGACAGTACACAGTACTGGACACAGATTACAGAGGACTATGTGCGTCAGGGACGCCGAAATCTCGATGGATACCGTATGTATCATAATCCGGAGCTGGTGGCAGATCTGTTTGATGCAAAAGAGGTATTCGATAAGGAACGTCCGACGCCGGTAGCCAGTGAATAACACAAACCGTTAGGAGGATATTATGAAAAAAAGAGTTGTGATGATTTTGTGTGCCGTGGGGCTTAGTATGGCTGCGGCAGGCTGTGGGATACTTCCCTTTTCCGGTGACCTGACCGTTACCGTGGACAGCCAGGAATCATCCGCAGATGCTTCTTCTGAGCAGGAGACGGAGATTTCTTTCAGCAGTAAGCCGGAAGAGACAGAAGAAGAAAAAGAGACGGCAAAGAAAGAATCCCCCAAGACTCCTCTTGAAAAAGCAGATCTGATGGCACAGCAGTACGATTACGATGGTGCGATTGAGCTGCTGAAACAACAGCCGGATTATGAGTCAGACAGCGAAATGCAGGACGCGGTGAAAACGTACGAGGAACAAAAGGCTGAATGTGTGGCATGGCCGGTTGATAAAGTTACCCATGTATTTTATCATACCCTGATTTATGATACGGATAAGGCATTTGACGGCGATACGGATTCTGGCGGTTACAATCAGGTTATGACAACTGTCAAGGAATTTAAAGAAATCACGCAGTCGATGTACGAGAAAGGCTTTGTTATGATCCGGCTTGAGGATATGGCAAAGAAGAATGAAGACGGTGTAATGGAGATACAGGACATTATGCTCCCGCCGGGCAAGCAGCCGTTTGTTCTTTCACAGGACGATGTGAGCTACTATCATTACATGGATGGAGACGGTATGGCGAGCAAACTTGTCCTTGATGAAAATGGTGAAGTAAAGAACGAATATATTGAGGATGACGGAAGTGTTTCTGTCGGAGACTATGATATGGTTCCTCTGATCGATTCGTTTGTAAAGGAACACCCGGATTTTTCCTATAGGGGTGCAAAAGGTATCATTGCACTGACAGGATACAATGGTGTTCTCGGATATCGTACTGATATCAGCTATAAGACGCAGCCGGATGATTTGAATGAAGACAAGAAAAAATGGCTGGCGGAACATCCCGACTTTAAACTTAAGAAAGAGCGGACAGCAGCCAAAAAGGTGGCGGCAGCCATGAAGGAAAACGGCTGGGAATTTGCCAGTCATACCTGGGGACATCTGAATGTGGGAGAGATTTCTCTGGACCGCTTGAAAAAGGATACACGTAAGTGGAAAAATAATGTGGAACGTGTAGTCGGTGAAACGGATAAAATCATTTTTGCGTTTGGTGCAGATCTTGCCGGAGTGGAAGGATATGCCGGAAATGAAAAATTTGACTATCTGAAAAGCCAGGGATTTGATTACTACTGCAACGTAGATTCCAGTCAGTACTGGGTACAGATCACGGACCAGTATCTGCGTCAGGGACGCCGCAATCTCGACGGATACCGCATGTATTACAATCCGGATATGCTGTCCGATCTGTTTGATGCCGAAGAGGTATTTGATCCTGCGCGTCCGACTCCGGTACCCCCAATGTAAAAAACAGGAATTATAAAGAAATAATGAAAAAGCGTAAATAACTTTCTTTTTGTGAAAAAGTATGATATAAACAAAAAGAAAGTTATTTGTTTTTAGCACTGCATTTATGGAGGAATGAGAATGAAGAAAAAACTATGTATGCTGGTATTGGCGCTCTGTATGACTGCTTCTGTTACTGCGTGCACAAACAAAGAGGATACAAAATCAAGCACAGAAGCAAAAAATGAAGATACAAAAGAAGAGTCTGGCAAAGAGGATAATGAAGAGAACAAAGAAGAGTCCTCTGAGGAAGTGACAGAAGATACAAGAATTGTATCGGTGGCTGCTGATGAGATGGATCAGTATATCAAGCTGGGCGAATACAAAGGGATTGATGCACAGGAGGATGTGCAGGAGGTCACAGATTCTGACGTAGATACACAGATTCAGATGAATCTTGCGCAGAATCCGGTGGAAGTGACTGATAAAAATGCCGAGGTAAAGAGCGGTGATGTTGTAAATATCGATTACGAGGGCAAAAAAGACGGCGTGGCTTTTGACGGCGGTACTGCCGAGGGATTTGATCTGACGATTGGAAGCGGAACTTTTATTGACGGATTTGAAGACGGGCTGATCGGAGCCAAAAAAGGCGAGACAAGAGATTTGAATCTGACTTTCCCGGAGGGCTATCAGGCAGAGGATCTGGCTGGACAGGATGTTGTGTTTACCGTAACGGTCAATGCAATCAAGACGACACCGGAACTGACAGAAGAGTGGGTAAAAGAGAATACCGAGTATGACTCTGTAGAAAAATATAAAGACGGTGTGCGCAAGGATCTCGAAGAGACCAACAGAGAGACGGCCAAGAATACAGTTATGGGCAATCTGTGGACAACGATTATGGACAGCTGCGAGGTGATTGAATATCCGCAGGAGGATGTAGATCAGGCAATGAAACTGTTTGAGGACAATTTGAACAAATATGCCCAGCAGCAGAATGTGGAGCCGGATGAGTTTCTTGAGTCACAGGGAATGACGAGAGAACAGTTCGATGAGCAGAGCAAGGATTATGCGGAATATACTGTAAAACAGAATCTGGTTGTTCAGGCGATCATGGATGCAGAGAAATTTACTCTTGTGGATGAGAAAAGTGAGGAGGCCAAAAAGGAACTGACAGCAAATTACGGGGTGGATGATATCTCTGATCTGGTAAAGGAATTTGGTCAGGAGACGGTGAACCAGTCGATTGCGCTTACAAGAGTGTCGGACTTTATTCTTGACAATGCAAAGGTGGAGTCGTCCATTAAGACGGATGATGACAAACAGGGATTTGATGCAGACGCCGTTGAAAATGAAGAAGATGATTCTGATCTGGAGACGGAAGGAGCTGCGGAATAAAAATAACTGGTGGGAACATATTTATGGAATATATCGTGTTTGATCTGGAATGGAATCAGTGTCCGGATGGAAAAAGAAAAGAGGTGGCATGCCTTCCTTTTGAGATTATCGAGATTGGTGCATGGAAGCTGAATGAGGAAAGGCAGATAACAGGACAATTTCATACGATTATCAAACCTCAGGTTTATAAGTGGATTCATAACAAGACCAGAGAGGTCATCCATATGGATTATGAGAATCTGAGAGATGGGCTTCCTTTTGCGGCGGCAGCCAGAGAATTTCTGGAGTGGTGCGGAGAAAATTATCGATTTTGTACCTGGGGAGATCTGGATGTCATGGAGCTGCAGCGCAATCTGAAATATTATGATATGGGGTATCTGCTGCCCGGCCCGGTCTTTTATTACGATATTCAGAAACTGTTCAGCCGTAATTTTGAAGACGGAAAGAGCAGGAAATCTCTGGAGTACGGAATCGACTATCTGGGCCTTCCAAAGAAGGAAGGGTTTCATCGTGCGCTGGAAGATGCCAAATACACGGCAGATATTTTTCAGAGACTGGAGCCCTACTATCTGGAGAACTATTATTCCGTAGATGTGTATCAGAATCCCAAAACAAGAAAGGAAGAACTGCATTTATTTTATCCTGAGTATGAGAAATATGTATCCAGGGAGTTTGCGACCAAAGAGGCGGCAATGAAAGACCGGGAGGTATGCAGCACCAGATGTCCTCTCTGCCACAAAAATGCAAAAAGAAAAATCCGCTGGTTTTCTGCCAATCCAAAGCGCAGCTACAGCCTTTCCTGCTGTGAGACGCATGGCTATGTAAAAGGGAAGATCCGCATCAAAAAGACACAGGATCAGAACTACTATATTGTGAAAACACTGAAGCCTGTAGATGAAAACGGTGCAGAGGAAATTCGCAGAAAGCAGGAAAATATACGGCAAAAAAGAAAACAGCGAAGAAAAATGGAATAGAAAAATATTGACAAAATATGCGATAGAAGTATATTATAACCCTATATGTACAGACTATGAGGGAGACAGTAGGCTATAGGGGAAGCTTCAGCGAGCCGGTGAGGGTGGAAGACCGGTGTGGAACTATAGAGGAACATCACTCCTGAGTTTCTGTTTCCAACGATTCCGATTCAGTAGAGACAGACGGTTCTTTCCCGTTAACGAAAGGGTGTATCGGCGATGATGTCGCTCGTATGCTGTAACAGGTGGTGAAACGATAGCACTAGCTCTCGTCCTTTTACGGACGGGAGCTTTTTTAACTTTTATTTTTATGAATTCAATAAAAGGAGGAAACAAACGTGTATCAGAAAGTAGATACCAATTTGAACTTTGTGGAAAGAGAAAAGAAGGTAGAAAAGTTCTGGGAAGAACATGATATCTTCGAAAAAAGTATGAAAGACCGCGAGGGATGTCCGGAATATACTTTTTATGACGGACCTCCGACAGCCAATGGAAAGCCTCATATCGGACACGTGCTGACACGTGTTATCAAAGATATGATTCCGAGATACCGCACAATGAAAGGCTATAAAGTGCCTCGTAAAGCGGGCTGGGATACACACGGACTGCCTGTTGAGCTGGAAGTCGAGAAGCTTCTTGGACTGGACGGCAAAGACCAGATCGAAGAATATGGCCTGGAGCCATTTATCGACAAATGTAAAGAAAGTGTCTGGAAGTACAAAGGAATGTGGGAGGATTTCTCCAGCACCGTTGGTTTCTGGGCGGATATGGAAAATCCATATGTAACTTATGACAACAATTTTATTGAATCTGAGTGGTGGGCGCTGAAACAGATCTGGGAAAAAGGTCTTCTCTATAAGGGATTTAAAATCGTACCTTACTGCCCTCGCTGCGGAACTCCGCTTTCTGCGCAGGAAGTAGCACAGGGATATAAGGATGTAAAAGAGCGTTCTGCAATCGTCCGTTTCAAAGTGAAAGACGAAGATGCTTACATTCTCGCATGGACAACCACACCATGGACACTTCCTTCCAATATCGGCCTTTGTGTCAATCCGGATGAAGAATATGCGAAAGTAAAATGCGCGGATGGATATACTTACTATATGGCATCTGCATTGCTGGATACCGTGCTTGGCAAACATGCAGAGGAAGGAAAACCTGCGTATGAAGTTCTGGAGACTTACACAGGTAAAGATCTGGAATACAAAGAGTATGAGCCGCTGTATCAGTGTGCTGCAGATATTGCCGAAAAACAGCACAAAAAAGCATTTTTTGTTACCTGCGATGGTTATGTAACACTGACAGACGGTACTGGTGTTGTTCACATCGCTCCTGCGTTTGGTGAGGATGACTCGAAAGTCGGAAGAAAATACAACATGCCGTTTGTTCAGCTTGTTGACGGAAAAGGAAACATGACAGAGGATACACCATTTGGCGGTGTATTTGTAAAAAAAGCAGATCCGATGGTACTCAAAGATCTGGATGAGAGAGGACTTCTGTTTGACGCTCCGAAGTTTGAGCACAGCTATCCGCACTGCTGGAGATGCGATACTCCGCTGATCTACTATGCAAGAGAATCCTGGTTCATCAAGATGACAGAAGTAAAAGATGATCTGATCGCAAACAACAATACCATTAACTGGATTCCGGAAAGCATCGGAAAAGGGCGTTTCGGTGACTGGCTGGAAAATGTACAGGACTGGGGAATCAGCCGTAACCGTTACTGGGGAACTCCGCTGAATATCTGGGAGTGTGAGTGCGGACATCAGCATTCCATTGGAAGCATTGAGGAACTGAAATCTATGTCTGACAACTGCCCGGATGATATCGAACTGCACCGTCCATACATTGATGAAGTCACGATTCGATGCCCGAAATGCGGCAAACCGATGCATCGTGTGCCGGAAGTTATTGACTGCTGGTTTGACAGCGGCTCCATGCCGTTTGCACAGCACCATTATCCATTTGAGAATAAAGACCTGTTTGAGCAGCAGTTCCCGGCGGACTTTATCTCTGAGGCAGTAGACCAGACTCGCGGATGGTTCTACTCTCTGCTTGCGATTTCGACTCTGATCTTCAACAAAGCACCATACAAGAATGTTATCGTTCTGGGACATGTGCAGGATGAGAACGGACAGAAGATGAGCAAATCCAAGGGAAATGCAGTAGATCCGTTTGAAGCACTGGAGACTTACGGAGCAGACGCAATCCGCTGGTATTTCTACATCAACAGTGCACCGTGGCTGCCAAACCGTTTCCATGGCAAGGCTGTTATGGAAGGTCAGCGTAAATTTATGGGAACGCTGTGGAACACGTACGCATTCTTTGTTCTCTATGCAAATATCGATGAGTTCGATGCTACAAAATACAAACTGGAATACGACAAGCTGTCCGTTATGGATAAATGGCTTCTGTCCCGTCTGAATTCTACGATCAAGACAGTTGACCAGAATCTGAATGATTACAAGATTCCGGAAAGCGCACGTGCACTTCAGGAATTTGTCGATGATATGAGTAACTGGTATGTAAGAAGAAGCCGTGAGCGTTTCTGGGCAAAAGAAATGCCGCAGGATAAGATCAACGCATATATGACGTTATATACCGTGCTGGTTGAGTTCTGCAAGGCTGCAGCTCCGATGGTTCCGTTCATGACAGAGGAAATTTATCAGAATCTGGTGAAGAGCCTGGATGAAAATGCGCCGGAAAGTATTCACCTTTGTGATTTCCCTGAGATTCATGAAGAATGGATCGACAAAGAACTGGAAGAGAAGATGGCAGATCTGATGCAGGTGGTTGTTCTCGGAAGAGCATGTCGAAATACAGCGAATATTAAGAACAGACAACCTATCGGCGAAATGTATATAAAATCGCCGATTGAACTCGAAAAAATGTACATTGAGATCATTGCGGACGAATTAAATGTGAAAAATGTACAATTTGTCGATGATATTGGCAAATTTATTTCATATACATTTAAACCACAATTAAAGACAGTTGGTCCAAAATATGGTAAACTGTTAAATGGAATTCGTAAGCACTTAAGTGAACTTGACGGAACTGCTGCAATGTCAGAGCTGAAGGAACAGGGAGCCCTGAAGTTTGATGTTGACGGCAATGAGGTCGTATTGTCCGAAGAAGACCTGCTGATCGAGACTGCACAGATGGAGAATTTTGTTGCAGAGTCTTATGGAGAAGTGTCTGTAATTTTGAATACAAATCTGACTCCTGAACTGATCGAGGAAGGTTTCGTTCGCGAGATCATCAGCAAAGTTCAGACGATGCGTAAAGAGGCAGACTTTGAAGTGACAGATAAGATTTGTCTTTCTGCAAAAGATAACAGCAAAATTGTTGATCTGATGAAAGCTCATGAAGAAGAAATCAAATCCGAGGTTCTTGCAAAAGAAATGATTCTTGGAGAGACGAAGGGCTACGAGAAAGAATGGAACATCAACTCTGAGAAAGTAGTTTTGGGTGTATCCAAATTAGACTAAGAAGGAGGAAAAGAGATGATTAATAAAGAATTCAAAAAAGAGACATTCAAAGAGAGTGTAAAAGAAAATGTAAAATCTTTATACAGAAAAACCATTGAAGAGGCAACACCTCAGCAGGTTTTTCAGGCAGTCGCATATGCGGTAGAAGATGTGATCATGGACAACTGGATGGCAACACAGGAAGCTTATGACAAACAGGATCCGAAGATTGTATACTACATGTCCATGGAGTTTTTGATGGGACGTGCACTGGGCAATAACATCATTAACCTGAAGGCTGAGAAGGAAATCCGCGAAGCTTTGGATGAGCTGGGATTTGATCTGGATGTCATTGAGGATCAGGAGCCGGATCCGGCACTTGGAAATGGTGGCCTTGGACGTCTGGCAGCATGTTTCCTGGATTCTCTGGCTACACTGGGATATTGTGCATATGGCTGTGGTATTCGTTACCGCTACGGTATGTTCAAACAGAAAATTGAGAATGGTTATCAGGTAGAGGTACCGGATAACTGGCTGAAAGATGGTTATCCATTTGAGCTTCGCCGTCCGGAGTATGCAAAAGAAGTTCGTTTCGGCGGTTACGTAAAAGTTGTTTATGACCAGAATACACAGACAAATCATTTCGTTCATGAGGGATATCAGTCTGTACTGGCTGTTCCATATGATATGCCGATCGTTGGCTATGACAACAATGTCGTAAACACCCTTCGTATCTGGGATGCTGAGCCGATCGTAGATTTCCAGCTGGAATCTTTTGACAAAGGTGATTACAGAAAGGCAGTAGAGCAGGAAAACCTGGCAAGAAATATCGTAGAGGTCCTGTACCCGAACGATAACCACTATGCAGGTAAAGAACTTCGTCTGAAACAGCAGTATTTCTTCATCTCTGCAAGTTTACAGGCAGCGATCGCAAAATATAAGAAAAAACATGATGATATCCACAAACTTCCGGAAAAGGCTGTTTTCCAGATGAACGATACACATCCGACTGTTGCAGTTGCAGAGCTTATGAGAATCCTTCTGGATGAAGAGCATCTGGGATGGGATGAAGCATGGGAGATTACAACAAAATGTTGTGCTTACACAAACCATACCATCATGGCTGAAGCTCTGGAAAAATGGCCGATGGAGCTGTTCTCCAGACTGCTTCCTCGTGTATATCAGATTATCGAGGAGATCAACCGTCGTTTCATTATGCAGATTGAGGAGAAATATCCTGGAAATCATGAGAAAGTCCGCAAAATGGCAATCATCTATGATGGACAGGTAAAAATGGCTCATCTTGCTATCGCCGCAGGTTACTCTGTAAACGGTGTTGCAAGACTGCACACAGACATTCTGAAAAAACAGGAATTAAAAGATTTCTATGAGATGATGCCTGAGAAGTTCAACAATAAGACAAACGGTATCACACAGAGAAGATTCCTGCTTCACGGAAATCCGCTTCTGGCTGACTGGGTTACAGACAAAATTGGTGATGGATGGATCACAGACCTGAGCCAGATCAGCAAATTAAAAGTATATGCGGATGACAAGAAAGCACAGCAGGAATTCATGAATATCAAATACAAGAACAAACAGCGTCTTGCAAAATATATTCTGGAGCATAATGGAATTGAAGTTAACCCGAACTCTATTTTCGATGTGCAGGTTAAGAGACTTCATGAGTACAAACGTCAGCTTCTGAATATTCTGCACGTCATGTATCTGTACAACCAGATCAAACGCCATCCGGAGATGGATTTCTATCCAAGAACCTTTATCTTTGGTGCAAAGGCTGCCGCTGGTTACAGACGTGCAAAACTGACAATCAAGCTGATCAATGCAGTTGCAGATGTCATTAACAATGACAGCTCGATCAACGGCAAGCTGAAAGTTGTCTTCATTGAGAACTATCGTGTATCCAATGCAGAGATGATTTTTGCTGCAGCAGATGTATCTGAGCAGATTTCTACTGCAAGTAAAGAGGCATCCGGTACAGGTAACATGAAATTTATGCTCAATGGTGCACCGACACTTGGTACGATGGATGGTGCAAACGTAGAGATCGTGGAAGAGGTAGGCGAGGAGAATGCATTTATCTTTGGTCTGTCTTCTGATCAGGTTATTAATTACGAAAATCATGGCGGATATGATCCTACTTATATCTTCAATACAGATCAGGATATCCGTGAGGTGCTTATGCAGCTGATCAACGGAACCTACTCCAACGGAGATATGAATATGTTCCGTGAGATTTACGATTCTCTGTTGAATACGAACAGCAGCGACAGACCGGATACTTACTTTATTCTGGCTGATTTCCGCTCCTATGCAGAGGCTCAGAAGCGCGTAGAGGCTGCTTACAGAGATACAGACAGATGGGCGAAGATGGCTATGCTCAATACTGCATGCAGCGGTAAATTTACTTCTGACAGAACAATTCAGCAGTATGTAGATGAAATCTGGCATCTGGACAAAGTAACTGTGAAATAACAGTTTTTAATGAAGCTGAGAGACCCCTTTTTCGAAAGATTCTTATGTGATTTGGCATCACGGGAGTTTTTTCGAGAAGGGGTTTTGTTTTATTGTGAAATAAGCATTAAATAAGAACGTTTTCATTTGGTTTATATTTCGTTTTGTGCTATAATAGATAAGTATAGGTGCGTCTAATTGAAGAATTTTTGGATACACTTTAGATAGATTAGGAGGAAAAGCATGAGCGTAGAATATGGAGCAGATCAAATCCAGATTTTGGAAGGATTGGAAGCGGTCAGAAAAAGACCAGGAATGTATATTGGAAGTACCTCCAGCAGAGGTCTTCATCATTTGGTGTATGAAATCGTGGATAACGCTGTTGACGAAGCACTTGCGGGTTTCTGTAATCTGATAGATGTTACAATTAATACAGATAATTCTGTGACAGTCGTGGACAATGGCCGTGGAATTCCTGTTGGAATCAATCACAAGGCAGGGATTCCGGCAGTTGAGGTTGTATTTACTATTCTTCATGCCGGCGGTAAATTCGGCGGCGGAGGATACAAAGTGTCCGGTGGACTTCACGGAGTAGGTGCGTCCGTAGTAAATGCACTTTCAGAATGGCTGGAGGTCAGAATCTGCAGCGAAGGCAAGGTATATATGCAGCGTTATGAGCGCGGTCATGTATGTGACAAACTGAAGGTGATCGGGGACTGTGAGCCGGAGAAGACGGGAACTGCGGTTACCTTTTTGCCGGACAAGGAGATTTTTGAGGAAACGATTTTTGATTTTGATGTGTTAAAACAGAGATTCCGTGAAATGGCATTTTTGACAAAAGGTTTGAGGATCCGTATCACAGATACACGCGGGGAGGAGCCGAAAACGAAAGAATTCCATTATGAGGGCGGAATCAAAGAGTTTGTGACATATTTGAATCGCAGTAAGACGGAATTATATCCGGAGATTATTTACTGTGAGGGAGAAAAAGATGGTGTCGCAGTGGAAGTGGCGATGCAGCACAACGATTCCTATACAGAAAATACCTATGGATTTGTAAATAACATCACGACACCAGAAGGCGGAACGCATGTTGTGGGATTTCGAAATGCCATTACCAAGACATTTAACGATTATGCCCGCAAAAACAAGCTGCTCAAGGACAGTGAACCAAATCTGAGCGGTGAGGATATCCGTGAAGGTCTGACTGCGATCGTCAGTGTTAAGATTGAGGAACCGCAGTTTGAAGGTCAGACGAAACAGAAACTGGGCAACAGCGAGGCAAGAGGTGCCGTGGATAGCATTGTAACGAGACAGTTGGGCCTGTTTCTGGAGCAGAACCCTTCTGTAGCGAAGATTATTGTTGAGAAATCAGTTCTGGCGCAGAGGGCCAGAGAGGCAGCGCGTAAGGCAAGAGATCTGACAAGAAGAAAATCAGCACTGGAAAGTGCTTCCCTGCCGGGTAAACTGGCAGACTGTTCCGATAAGGACCCGGCCAATTGTGAGATTTACATCGTAGAGGGAGATTCTGCGGGCGGTTCTGCGAAGACGGCCAGAGACCGTGCGACACAGGCGATTTTGCCTTTACGCGGTAAGATTTTGAATGTAGAGAAGGCAAGACTGGATAAGATTTATGCAAATGCAGAGATCAAAGCGATGATTACCGCATTTGGAACAGGTATTCATGATGATTTTGATATCAGCAAACTGCGTTATCACAAAATTATTATTATGACCGATGCTGATGTGGATGGAGCGCATATTGCAACATTGCTTTTGACTTTCCTGTATCGTTTTATGCCGGAATTGATCAAACAGGGATATGTATATCTTGCACAGCCGCCTCTTTATAAAATTGAAAAGAACAAAAAAGTCTGGTATGCATACAGCGATGAAGAACTGAACAGCATACTGGTGGAGATTGGAAGAGATGGAAACAATAAGATCCAGCGATACAAAGGTCTTGGAGAGATGGATGCAGAACAGCTCTGGGAGACTACGATGGATCCGGAGAAGAGAATTCTCCTTCGCGTGACCATGAACGAAGAAGAATCAGCGGAAATTGATTTGACATTTACCACACTCATGGGCGACAAAGTAGAGCCAAGACGTGAATTTATCGAAGAAAATGCCAGATTTGTAAAGAATCTGGATATTTAGTGCCCCAGCGGGACAAATATGAAACGTCGGGTTACAAAAGATCTCATATCAGGAGGAAAAAATGGAAGATAATATTTTTGATAAAGTCCATGAGGTTGATTTGAAAAAGACCATGGAGACTTCTTACATTGATTATGCTATGAGTGTAATCGCTGCCAGAGCATTGCCGGATGTAAGAGACGGATTAAAACCTGTACAGCGAAGAGTGCTGTATTCAATGATTGAATTAAATAACGGACCAGACAAGCCACACAGAAAATGTGCGCGTATTGTCGGTGATACCATGGGTAAATATCACCCGCATGGAGACAGCTCTATTTATGGTGCTTTGGTAAATATGGCACAGGAATGGTCTACCAGATATCCGCTGGTAGACGGGCATGGAAATTTTGGCTCTGTGGATGGTGACGGAGCAGCGGCTATGCGATATACAGAGGCGCGTCTGAGCAAGATTTCCATGGAAATGCTGGCCGATATCAACAAAGATACTGTAGATTTTGTACCAAACTTTGATGAGACGGAGAAGGAGCCGGCAGTGCTTCCGTCCCGATATCCGAATCTGCTGGTCAATGGTACTTCCGGTATCGCAGTAGGTATGGCAACCAATATTCCGCCTCACAATCTGCGGGAAATTATCGATGCTGTTGTGAAACTGATCGATAATCTTGTGGAGGAGGATCGTGATACAACGATTGAGGAAATCCTTCAGATCGTTAAGGGCCCGGATTTTCCGACAGGTGCAACGATTCTCGGAACAAAAGGCATTGAGGAGGCGTACCGTACCGGAAAAGGCAAGATCCGTGTGCGCGCAGTGACGGATATTGAGACACTGCCGAATGGAAAGAGCCGTATTGTGGTAACAGAGCTTCCTTTTATGGTAAATAAGGCAAGGCTGATTGAGAAAATCGCAGAGCTTGTTCGAGATAAACGTGTAGATGGCATTACAGACCTGAATGACCATTCCAATCGAGAAGGAATGAGAATCTGTATTGATCTGCGAAGAGATGCAAATGCAAATGTGATTTTGAATCAGCTCTATAAACATACGCAGCTTCAGGATACCTTTGGCGTCAATATGCTTGCACTGGTGAACAATGAACCGAAGGTCATGAATCTTCATGAGATGTTAAGCGCTTATTTGAAACATCAGGAAGAGGTTGTAACGAGAAGAACAAAATACGAGCTGAATAAAGCGCGGGAAAGAGCCCATATTTTAGAGGGACTTTTGAAGGCTCTGGATAACATTGACAGGGTGATTTCCATTATTCGAGGCTCTCAGAACGTGGCGGCTGCCAAACAGGCATTGATTGAAGAATTTGCATTGTCAGATGCGCAGGCACAGGCGATCGTAGATATGAGGCTTCGCGCGCTCACCGGTTTGGAAAGGGAAAAACTGGAGGCAGAATATAAGGAACTGATGGAAAAAATCCGCAGATACGAGGCGATTCTTGGAGATCGTAAGCTGCTTCTCAGGGTGATTCGCGAGGAGATTCTTGCAATCGCAGAAAAGTATGGAGATGACAGACGTACTTCGATAGGATTTGATGAGTTTGATATTACAATGGAAGACATGATTCCGCGAGAGAATACTGTGATTACCATGACAAAGAAGGGGTATATCAAACGTATGACTGTGGACAATTTCCGCAGCCAGCATCGAGGCGGCAAAGGCATTAAGGGAATGCAGACGCTGGAGGACGATTTTATTGAGGAACTTCTGATGACGACTACGCATCACTACCTGATGTTCTTTACGAATATGGGAAAAGTGTATCGTCTGAAAGCCTATGAGATTCCCGAAGCAGGACGAACTGCAAGAGGAACGGCGATTATCAATCTGCTCTTGCTTCAGCCGGGGGAGAAGATTACTTCTGTGATTCCGATCAGAGAATTCAAAGAGGGTAAATATCTGATGATGGCTACGCGCAAAGGGCTTGTGAAAAAGACGCCGATCAAAGATTATGCCAATGTCCGCAAGACAGGATTGGGAGCGATTGTACTGCGGGATGATGATGAACTGATCGAAGTTAAGATTACAAATAACAGGAAAGACGTGATTCTGGTAACTAAGTACGGACAGTGTATTCGCTTCAATGAAGCAGACGTCAGAAGCACCGGACGTATTTCTATGGGCGTGCGCGGTATGAATCTGATGGATCGTGATGAAGTGGTAGCGATGCAGCTGAGCAGTCAGGGAGATTATCTTCTTGTGGTTTCCGAAAACGGAATGGGTAAACGTACGTCGATTCATGAATTTACTGTACAGAATCGCGGCGGAAAAGGTGTGAAGTGCTATAAGATTACCGAAAAGACAGGAAATGTAGTTGGCGCAAAAGCAGTGAATGAAGAAAATGAGATTATGCTGATCAATACAGAAGGAATTATTATCCGGATGGAGTGCGGCGGAATCTCTGTAAACGGAAGAATTGCTTCCGGTGTAAAATTAATTGATTTGAAACAGGGAGTTACTGTAGCCAGCATCGCAAAGGTAAGGGAAAAGAAGGAGTCTTTGCCTGAGGAGCAGGCGCAGCAGAAAGATGCGAATGAGATAAGGGAAGTATAATAAAATGAAAAAAATTAGGGTGCTGAGTTTATTGACGCTGTGCCTCGCAGTCATGTTTTTGTTTGCTGGCTGCGGGGTGAAACACGGCTCGCCGGAGGGAGTTGTCAAATCTCTGGTAAAGTATAGTGAAAAAGGCAAGGAAAAGAAAGTACTGAATTGCTATGGGACAGACAAAAATGCAGATGGGGAAATCAAAAAAGAAGCAGAGAATATGATTGCATATTATAATGCTATGAAATCCAAGGGAATCACTTTGTTAAGCTGTGATGTTATTCAGGATTATCAGACGTATTCTCTTGTCTACATATCTTATGAGGTGAAGCTGAAGAAGGATAAGGCATACCCGAAGATCGAGACTTATCTGGTGAAAAAAGATAAGAAAAAGTACTATGTGATGCCTGCAAAAGAGATTACATCGGAAATGAGCCAGGCAGCGGCATCCGCATATAAAACTTTTATGACCACGGATGCGTATAAAGAATATCAGAAATCTCACGATGCATTTATACTGAAGAATCCAAGCTTTGAAGAAGAAGTGGCAATGAAGCTTCAGCAGTAGGAGGAAAAAGTGAAACGAATTGTTCTTATGGTATTAATGAACCTTTTGTATGTACCTTTTTGGTGGTTTCGGTTGTGTTATTACGCCTCTCATGTGGATAAATACACGGAGGAGCAGCGTTATGCCATGATCAAAGATATCGACAGGCATGCAAACAAAGGTGGAAGAATTACCATTGATGCTCATGGTGTGGAAAATATTCCGGATGTCAATGGGTTTATGTTTTATCCAAATCACCAGGGACTGTATGATGTGCTGGCTATTTTGGATGCGTGCCCCCGACCATTTTCGGTAGTAATGAAGAAAGAACTTCAGAATATTCCCTTTCTGAAGCAGGTATTTGCCTGCATGAAGGCCTATGCGATTGACCGTGAAGATATCAAGCAATCGATGGGCGTGATTGTGCAGGTGACGAAAGAAGTGAAGGCCGGGCGTAATTTCCTGATCTTTGCAGAGGGGACCAGAAGCAAGAAGGGAAATCAGCTGCTGGACTTCAAGGGAGGCAGTTTTAAAGCAGCCACAAAGGCAAAATGCCCGATTGTTCCGGTTGCATTGATTGATTCCTATAAATCTTTTGATACAAATTCCATTAAGCCTTTGACGGTACAGGTTCATTTTTTGAAGCCAATTCCTTATGAAGAATACAAGGATATGAAGACTACAGAAATTGCGGCCGAGGTAAAACACAGAATAGAAGATACTATTCGAAAGTACGAGAAAAGCTGAAAAATATGGAAAAAAGAAAATTGTAAAAAAAATTAAAAAATCGTAAAAAACCCGTTGACAAGACGGGTTTTTTTTCATATAATAGGTTTTGCGTTACGGAAAAAGACGACGCAAAATAAAATAGTGTTCTAGGATTTAGGCACATGGAGAAGTACTCAAGTGGCTGAAGAGGCGCCCCTGCTAAGGGTGTAGGTCGTTCGCGCGGCGCGAGGGTTCAAATCCCTCCTTCTCCGTTTGGAATGAATCAATTGATTTGTTTCAAAATATCACAGGAATGAAAAGATGGAAAAACTTTGAAAAAAGTTCTTGACAGATGGAAGTGAATGTGATAAAGTGATAGAGTTGTCGCTTGAAAAAGCGAGAACAGAACTTCGGAAGAAGTTGAAAAAATAAATAAAAAAGTTCTTGACAAACGGTTTTGAATATGATAAACTATCAAAGCTGTCTGATGAGAACAGCAAAGAACCTTGATAACTGAA
>JAUNPJ010000072.1 GCA_030536755.1 Eubacteriales bacterium
GGCGATCTGGAGATTGCCCTCATCCCGGAATGGTTCCGGACGGAAATTTTGCAGGAGGAACTGGATGCCAAGGGTGTCCTAGTGGAGAACAGCGGCGTTGGGGAGAGTGTGAAATTTGCTCTGCTGTTTGAATTTGACGGGGATGTGAATGCTATCCGCCATGTCCTCTATAATTGCAGTGCCTCCCGCCCGTCCATCGAATCCGAGACCAAGGAGGATACGATTGAGCCGGGAACGGAAACACTGTCGATTACCGCTGACCCCCGTTCCGATGGTCTGGTAAAAGCCAGAACAGGTGACACGACAGACCAGACGGCATACACCGAATGGTACAAGACAGTGTACCTGCCAGCACCAAAACAGACAGAGCAGACACCAGAGTAAGGAGGAGTAAAGGATGATTAAGCGTGAAATTGAAATCTGTGGGAAAAAGGTGCCGTTCCGATCTTCGGCTACCATTCCCCGTCTGTACCGGGCAAAGTTCAAGAGGGATATCTTTAAGGACTTGTCCAAGCTGGAAAAATCCTATAAGGGGAAAAAGGAAAACGGAGATGAGTTCCAGATTGAGGATTTGGAAATCTTCGAGAACGTGGCCTATGTCATGGCTTACCATGCCGATAACCGTATTCCGGCAAGTATCGATGACTGGCTTGACCAGTTTGATATGTTCTCCATCTATGAGGTGCTGCCGCAGATACTGGAACTGTGGGGTGAGAACATGATGACGGATGTGAAAGCAAAAAAAGAGTTGGCAGAAGTGAGCGGGAAATGACAACGCCCCTGTTCCTTCTGCGCAGTGTAGAACTGGGCATTTCTGTCCATGACCTTGATCTGCTGACGGTTGGACTGATAATAGATATGTGGACGGAAAAGGCTAACGATGGCGTGAAATACAAAAAAGTAGCAACCCAGGAGGACTTCGATAAGTTCTGATGCGTGATTGAATTCTCAGCTTTTTCCTGTTATACTTTTGGGTATGACAAGAGCTGAGAATTGATCACAGGATATGATACGGAGGAGGACTGGAAATTTGATAAAAAGCCGGAATGTGAATGTCATTGCTGATGCGGACGGAAATAAAATAGTTCTCATTAATGATATTCGCTTTAAAGGAAAAAGAAAGATTGATTGGGAAGATGTTAAATCCTATCTGCAGGGATACGTTGGTGATTACTATGAAATCGAAGAAAGTGCAGAGATTATTTATATCGGAAATGAGCTGCCGGAAGAATTTACGGAATCGGAAAGCAGAAAGGCTTTAATGGGAGCCAACGCAAAAGCGAAAGCAAATGCGGCAACAGCAATTCCAGAACTGATACAGATTGCTGCAAATCCTGCTTTTGAAGAAAACAGAAAAGAGAGCCATGCAAAAAACGCACAAAACGGGTGGTACCGGTATGACGTCCGGTTTGCACTGCCAGTGTATGAGAATGAAACGCTGGTAAGATATAATATTTTTAATGCACGTTTACTGGTGAACCATGCGGCGAATGGGAAGAAATATCTATATGATATTTTGGCAATAAAAAAAGAAACGAGCAAGCCACAACAGTAAGTGTGGTGAAAACCCATTTCTTATTATTAGAATAACGCAGAGAGGGAAATCTGTCAATACGAATTTAAAAAATAGAACAGAATAAAACTACATAGTGAAACAACAGGCATCGGTAGAGATATCGGTGCTTTTTTCATGCTCGGAATTTCCGGGCTTTTTTTGTACTCATTTTTGGAAGGAGGTGCGGCATGGCAGGCAGGATCAAGGGCATAACGATTGAGATTGGCGGGGATACCACGGGGCTTGATAAGGCTCTTAGAAGCGTGAATTCTTCCATTACGCATACTCAGAGTGCTTTGCGTGATGTGAACAAGCTGTTGAAGCTGGACCCTTCCAATACAGAACTTCTGACCCAGAAGCAGAAACTGCTTCAGAGTGCGGTGACCTCCACTAAGGAAAAGCTGGATGCATTGAAACAGGCACAGGTGCAGGCAAAAGAACAGCTTGAAAATGGAACCTTAGGGCAGGACAAATACGATGCCCTCCAGCGTGAAATTATTGAGACGGAGCAGGAACTAAGGCGGCTTCAGCAGGAGGCAGCTACCACAAACACTGTTCTTTCCAAGATAGATGAAATCGGCGGGAAGATGGAGAACGTGGGAAACTCCATTGCAGGAGCCGGAAAAAAGATGATGGGTGTCACCACGGTAGTCGGAGGACTTGGTGTGGCGGCAGTCAAGACAGCAGCGGACTTTGATTCTGCCATGAGCCAGGTGGCGGCGGTGTCCGGAGCTACCGGGGATGACCTGCAGGCGTTAAGAGACAAAGCCCGTGAGATGGGGGAAAAAACAAAATTCTCTGCATCGGAGGCGGCAGAGGCCATGAATTATATGGCGATGGCAGGATGGAAGACCGGGGATATGCTGGACGGCATTGACGGTATCATGAACCTTGCTGCCGCTTCGGGAGAGGACCTTGCGACCACCTCCGATATTGTGACAGATGCCCTGACTGCCCTTGGGCTGTCCGCAGAGGACTCCGGGCATTTTGCGGATATCCTTGCGGCGGCATCTTCCAATGCAAATACCAACGTATCCATGATGGGCGAAACCTTCAAATATTGTGCGCCAGTTGCTGGTGCCCTGGGGTACAGTGCGGAAGATACGGCAGAGGCCATCGGCCTGATGGCAAACGCAGGTATCAAGTCTACACAGGCTGGTACCGCCATGAGAAGTATGCTGACCAGCCTCCAGGGGGATGTGAAACTTTCCGGTGCGGCCTTCGGGGATGTGGTGGTAGCCACGACAAATGCCGATGGCAGTATGCGTTCCCTGGGAGATATTTTAGGTGACCTTCGCGGCTATTTCTCACAGATGACGGAATCCGAGGCGGCATCCACGGCAGAGATGCTGGTGGGTAAAAATGCCATGTCCGGTTTCCTGGCGGTAATGAATGCGGCTCCGGCAGATATTGAAAAACTCAACAGTGCCATAACGAACTGTGACGGAACGGCAGAACGGATGGCTGCTACGATGCAGGACAACCTGGCAGGACAGCTGACCATCTTAAAAAGCCAGCTGGAGGAGCTTGCCATTTCCTTTGGCGAGATGCTGATGCCGGCCATTCGCGGCATTGTTACGAAAATCCAGGTATTCGTGGATAAGCTGAACGGCATGGATGAAGGAACCAGGCAGGCAATTCTAAAGATTGGACTTTTAGTAGCGGCAATCGGGCCGTTCCTGATTATCCTTGGTACGGTCATCTCAAAGATCGGAACAGCGATGAAAGGCTTTGTCACGCTGGCGAAAGGCTTTAGTAAGCTGAAACTTGCGGTCCAGGGAGGCACCGGAATCTTTGGAAAGCTGGGTGCAGCACTTGGCGGTATTTCGGCTCCGGTGCTTGCCGTGGTGGCGGTGATTGGTACGCTGGTTACCGCCTTTGTGCATTTGTGGAATACCAATGACGGGTTCCGGGAGAGCATCCTTGCTACCTGGGGCAAAATCAAGGAGACCATCGGTACGTTCTGCCAGGGCATCGTGGACAGGTTAAATGCACTGGGATTTGAGTTTTCCAGTATTACAGAGGTGCTGTCTGCGGTATGGAACGGGTTCTGTTCCCTGCTGGCCCCGGTGTTTGAAGGTGCGTTTGCAGCGATAGCGGCGGTGCTTTCTACGGTATTGGATGTCATTACGGGTGTGCTGGATATCTTTATCGGGCTGTTTACCGGGAACTGGTCACAGCTTTGGAATGGAGTGAAGACGGTTTTTTCCGGTATCTGGGAAGGCATTACTTCCGTGTTCAGCATTGCCCTGAACATGATACAGGGGATTGCAGACACCGTCCTCGGATGGTTTGGTACCAGCTGGAATGCAGTCTGGACGAATGTAAAAGCATTCTTTGAGGGTATCTGGAATGGGATTGCCTCGTTCTTCTCCGGAATCTGGAACACCATCACTTCTGTGGTGGAAACAGGCATCATGCTCATTGGTTCCATCATCAGTGGTGCAGTGGACATCATTACCCTGCCTTTTCAGTTCATCTGGGAAAACTGCAAGGGGATTGTGATGTCGGTATGGGAGGCAATCAAATCCTTTGTTTCCGGTGCCATCCAGGCGGTATCCGGCGTGATTTCTTCCGTGATGGGAACGATCCAGTCGGTCATGTCCACTATCTGGAACGCCATCAGTTCCAAGGTGTCGGCGGTGGTAAATGCCATCAAAGCTACAGTTACAACGGTGTTCAATGCGATCAAGTCGGTAGCATCCAGTGTGTGGAATGGCATCAAATCCGTCATTTCCACAGTGGTGGATGGTGTGAAGAGTAAGGTGTCTTCCGTATTCAACGCAGTGAAAGGTACCGTGACCTCTGTGTTCAATGGGATTAAGAGTACCGCCACTTCTGTATGGAACGGGATCAAGAATGCAATCATCACGCCGATTGAATCCGCAAAGAACACGATCAAGGGCATCGTGGATAAGATTACCGGATTTTTCTCCGGCATGAAGATCAGCCTGCCCCATATCAAACTGCCGCATTTCAGTATTTCCGGCAAGCTGTCCATCGCGCCGCCCAGTGTGCCGCATCTTTCTATCGACTGGTATAAGGAAGGCGGCATCATGGCGAAACCGACCGTCTTTGGCATGAACGGCAGCAGTCTGATGGCAGGCGGCGAAGCCGGGAAGGAGGCCATCCTTCCTTTGAAGGGATTTTATGACCAGCTGGAGAGCATCCTGAGCAGCCGTCTGGATATGAGCAGTATGGAAAAGTATCTTTCCATCATAGCGGCGAACAGCGGTAAAGGTATCTATCTGGATGACGGAACGCTGGTAGGACATCTGCTCCCTGCACTGGATAAAGGGCTGGGGCAGCAGCAGAAGATGAACAGGAGGCTTAGTCTATGAGACCAGATATGACCATAAACGGGGTATCCATAAGTTCTTTGGGCTGGCTCCGTGAAAGTATCCATTTCCCGATGCCACAGTCACAGACAGATACGATTGTGGTGCCGGGGAGAAATTCCCCAATCCGGTATACGGAAGCACTGGGGCGTGTCTCTTATGAGCCGCGCTCTTTTGAAGCGGTGCTGGCAATGCTTGGATGGAGGGAGGAATTTAACCGGAGGTCGGATGAGATCGTCAACCGATTCTCCGGCCGCCTGGTACAGGTGGGAGTCAGTGAAGCACCGGGACTTTATGCCCTGGGAACCGTGCAGATCACGCCATCTTATGACCCGCTTCTCCATAAAGGGCAGCTTTCTATTTCCTGTGAAGATGGGGATTCTTACCGCTACCACACGGAAGAAACGGTGATAGTGCAGACGGGGGACGGAACGGTTACCCTGGAAAATGACTTTATGCCTGTAGTGCCTTCTGTAACGGTGGATGCAGAGGCGAGCCTTGGCTGGCGGGTAGGTACGGACACCTTCCAGAAAACGGTCAGCCCCGGAACATGGGAATTCCCGGAACTGGAACTGGGCAGCGGAAGTAACCGTATCACGGTAAAAACAGCCGGAACCGTTACCTTCCGCTATAGGGAGGGAAGGCTATGAGGTTATTTCGTATTTATGTGGATGGGCACTTATTCTATCATCCACAGTTATCCAAACTTGCCATCACGAAAGCACAGGTGGATGAGGATGCGGAAAATGTGGACAGCCTGACGCTGTCGGCACCGTTTGGGCATCCGTATCTGAAAGCCATACAGCCGATGGCATCTGTCATCGTGTGCAAAAAGGGAGAGGAGACGGTGTTTGAGGGCAGGGCGCTGGATGAGGGCAGTGATTTTTATAATTCCCATACATGGACCTGCGAGTCCTGCCTTGCGTATCTGAAGGATTCCATCCAGCCCCCATTCTCCTACAAAGGAACCCTGCGGGGACTTTTCGAATATTTCCTCTCCGTGCATAACGAAAAGGTGGAGGAGCAGAAACGGTTCACGGCCGGAATGGTGACCGTGACCGATGGCAACGATTATATTTCCTACAGCAGTTCGGAATATACCGTGACATTGGAAGCAATCCGTAAGAAGTTAATGGATACCCACGGCGGTTATCTGAGTGTCCGGTACACGGATTCCGGGAAACTGCTGGATTACTTATCTGACTTTAGCGAGATTTCCCTTCAAAAGGTGGAGTATGGTGTGAACCTTACAGACGTAAAGATAAACACGGACCACACCCAGCGGGTAACGGCTCTGATTCCTCTTGGGGCGAAGGTAACCGTGACCGATGCACAGGGCAATGAAACGGAGACGGAGGAACGGGTGACCATCGCTTCCGTAAACGATGGGAAGAATTATGTCTGCGATGAAGAAGCAGTAAAGGAGATCGGATGGATCTGGGCGGCAGAGGTCTGGGATGATGTGACCCTGCCGTCCAATCTTTTTCGGAAATCAAAAGCAAGGGTGGCAGAACTTGCAAAGGGGATTACCAGCATGGAACTTACCATCGTGGATGAATCGGATACGGGAGCGGACATGGATGATATCCATGCAAGGCAGTATGTTTACTGTCTATCGCCGCCCCACGGGATTGATGGAAGATACCTGTGTGTCAGCAAGACAAAAGATTATCTCAACCCGTCCGGCAATACCATCACCATCGGTGCAAGCGGGATTACCTTATCTTCCCTGTCGGCAAAGCAGAACCAGAATCTGGACGCACTGGAGCAGGATATCCTGGGCCAGACTTCCAAGATTGAAGAACTGGGCGGCAGGGTGGAGGGAATCAGCAATGCAAAGATGTACCGGACAGAGCTTGTCATGGAGGGCATGAGTATCTTCCGGGATAAAGGACAGCACAGTATTCTGCGGTGCAAGGTCCTGTCCTGGGACAAGGATATCACGGATACCTTAGACGCTGCCTGCTTTGCATGGCACAGAAAATCAGGAAATGAAGAAACAGATGCCGATTGGGATGCTTCCCATACAGGCATGAAACAGATTACCGTCACCACGGAGGATGTGTCAGATAACGCATCTTTTTATTGTGAGGTGACCATTTAAGGAGGAGGACACAATGTCAGCAGTTTTAACTTCCAGCCAGCAGACCTTCGTGGACATCACAGACCAGAGGAAGCTGTCGGCTTATATTACTTCCAGCCTGCCGAAGACGCAGAGCGAAAATCCAAACGTACTCCCGCACACCTATGCACCGGACTGGACAGCTACGAAACTGGTGCTGACCCCGGTCATTTTTCTTGACCAGAGTAACGTGGCGTTAAATGCCACAGGGCTTACGATCACATGGAAAAGAAAGGACGGAACAGGTGCGGAAGCGGCACTTGCATCCGGTGAGACGGTTTCCGGCGGTGTCCTTACCGTGGCAAAGAATACACTGGCGGCCTCCTTATCCGGCATGATCACTTATATCTGCTATATCAGTTATTACGATTCCGAGACAAAAAATACGGTCAACATTTCTTCGGATATCACCTACACGCTGGTGAAAAATGCGGAAAATGCCCGTCTTGCCTACATTGCGGCAGATACCCATGTGTTCAAATACAATACCAGTTCCGTACTGGTAGGGGCTGCCCAGGCAACGCTTACGGCACAGGTGCAGGGCGTTTCTGTCAGTAAGTGGCAGTACAGGAACAGTTCCGGCGGCTGGTCGGATTATCCGGCAACCTCGGATAATGGAAGCATTACCGGAGGAACCCTTGTGGTAAAGCCTGCCCATGCAGTGTTCTTTAACAACGTGGCGCAGATCAAGCTTCTGACCGATGATGCGGATGTGTACGATACTGTGACCATTACCAAGATGTATGACGGTTCCAAAGGTGATCCGGGAAGTGCCGGAACCGGTGGACTGTCTGTCATTTTGGGAAATGAGGCCCAGACCATTGCCTGTACTTCCGGTGGTACGGTCGCATCTGCTGTGGATGTGACGATACCGTTTACCGGGTATGTGGGGATTGCCCAGACCGCCTGTTCCTGTACCGTTGGAACGCTTCCTTCCGGGGTGACGGTAAAGAGCAATACAGCGGCAACGGCAGCAAAGGCCGGAACACTGGTATTGGCTTTTGCCATCAATGCAACTCTGGGAGGGGCTTCTGTCTTAAACGGAACGGTTGACCTGACCTTCACGATTTCCGGCAAGTCCGTGGTTAAGAAGTTCGGGTGGACGAAATCCAATAAGGGAAGCAGCGGAGCCAATGGTGTGAATGCAGTGGTGTTTTCCGTGTATGCACCGAATGGAACGATTGTTATGAACCAGTCTGGTTCGTTATCCCTTGCCACGGTAGCGTATGACGGAGCAGCCGCTATCACCAGCGGGGCAGCGTATCAGTGGGCAAAATATGTATCCGGCAAGTGGACGGACATCACGAATGCAACCGCCTCCACGCTGGCAGTATCCGGTTCAGAGATTATAAACATCCAGTCCTACCGATGCACCATGACTTATGGAGGCAAGACTTATGTGGATGTCATCACGGTGGAAGATAAGTCTGACCCCTATGTGTCAGAGATGCTCTCCATCGGAGGGTTTACCGTGAAGAATAATCTGGGCGGGGTGGTTCCCTATATCATCGTCCGCACGAACCAGAAAGAGGTGGATGCACTTTTGGGCGGCATCAGTGAAAACCCGCCTTCTTCCCCGGCATCCGGTGCCTTCTGGTATAAGGTAGACCATACGGCGAAAACGGTCACGCTGATGAAATATAACGGTACCGAGTGGGCAAACGCAGCGGAGGCACAGAGCCTTACCTACACCTGGTACAAACAGGATAAGGACGGGAACGCTGTGGAGTTTGGAAAGAGCGGGAAGGTCATTTATCTATCCGCAGAGGATATAGACAGCCTCGCAACCCTTCAGTGTGACGTGTCCAACTAGGGGGTGATGGGATGGCACTTTTAACTTCCTGCCTTGCCACCTTCCAGAATGTGTCGGCTTACGAGGATGCCGTGGAGGATGTGGAGTCCTTGAAGGTCAATGTGCATGAATGCTATTCGGAGATCACTAAGACCTCGGAGCAGATACAGAGTGCCGTCCGTGATACCTATATTTCCAAGTCGGAAATGGAGACTATCCAGAAGGATTTCCAGAGCAGCATCACCCAGAACAGCGGGGAAATCCGTATGGATTTTACGGAAATCACGAATGAGATCATCAACCAGGTATCGGCAAACCAGACGCTTTTGGAGGAATACATCCGGTTTAAGGGCGCACTCATCGAACTGGGAAAGGTAGGCAATGCGTTCACGGCAGAGCTTTCCAATGAGGAGCTTGCCTTTAAGGAGAACGGACAGAGGATTGCCTATATTTCAAATCAGCAGCTGGTCATTACAAACGTGGAAATCAGGAACAAGCTGTCTCTTGGAAATGAGAGCCGGGGATGGTTTGATTTCATACCAAGGACAACCGGGAACCTCTCCATCAAGTGGAGGGGCCCGACAGGATAAAGGAGGGAGGAGATTATGGCATCCAGCGGCAGTTTTTCCGGCTCTATTAAAAGCGGGCATTATGCCCTGCGTGTGAACTGGAGCCAGACACAGGATGTGTCCAATAACAGGTCTACGGTTACCTGTAATCTATATCTGGTCAATGACTGGAGCCTTTCCATCAGCAGCCGATCGACAAACACCTGCGATATCAATGGTACTTCCCAGACCTTTACCTCCCCGGCGATATCGTCCACGGGAACCCATCTCTTGGGTACGGTTTCCCAGGTCGTGCCGCACAACAGTGATGGCACAAAATCTGTGACCATTAGTGCGGTGTTTAAGATACAGGCAACCTTAAGCGGAACTTTTTATGATTCCATTACGGCAAGTGCTACGGTAACTTTAAACAGCATTGCAAGAGCGTCCTCGGTCTCTATGGGAGCGGCTGTGATGGGGAGTGCGGCAGCGATCACGATCAGCCGTGCGTCCGCATCCTTTACCCACACGCTGACGTATGCCTTTGGTACGGCAACAGGAACGATTGTGTCGAAAACAACGGCAACTTCGGTTTCCTGGACGCCGCCGCTGTCTCTGGCCAACCAGATACCAAAAGCAGTGACTGGAACCGGAACGGTTACCTGTACAACCTACAATGGGAGTACCGTGATCGGTTCAAAGACCTGCACGTTGAAGTTAAGCATCCCATCCTCCATGAAACCGACCATTTCCAGCCTGACAGCAACACGGGTGGATGGAAATGTACCGGGTGCATGGGGGATTTATGTTCAGTCAAAATCAAAGGCAACGCTTAAGATCAATGGTGCGGCTGGTGCATACGGCTCCACAATCTCCTCCTATTCCATTACGGGAGGCGGATATACCAGCACGGCATCCAGTTTTACAACAGGATATTTAAATTCATCCGGTACGGTCACGTTCACGGCAACCGTGACGGATTCCAGGGGGCGCGTGTCAGCGGCAGCTACGGTATCCATTACGGTACAGGCATATTTCCCGCCTGCTTTTCAGAGTTATTTAAGCCAGCGGTGTCTCGGTACGGGAGAAATCAATGATGATGGTACCTATGTAAAAGGGGTGGTTTCTTTCCAATACTCCAGCTGCGGTGGGAAGAACACCGTCACGGGTTCCATCCGTTATAAACAGACAACGGCTTCTGCCTGGACGGCTGCCAGCTTAAAATTTACCTCTGGTGCGGCGGTTGTGTTCGGCGGTTCCATCTCTACAGAGTATTCCTATGATATCGAATACACGTTAACGGATGCGTTTGCTTCTGTTTCCATCCAGGACATTATTTCCACGGCGGCGGTCGTGATGGACTTTAAGAAGGGTGGAACTGGAGTAGCTATCGGAAAGGTATCGGAGAAGGATAAGACCTTTGAGGTGTCTGAGGAATGGGATGTCCGGGTATACGGAAAACTCCTGCGGGATTATATCAAACAGTTTTCTGCTGCGGTGTATCCGGTGGGCAGTATCTATATGAGCGTCAACCCTGTCAATCCTTCCACTTACTTTGGAGGAACGTGGGTTGCCTGGGGAGCAGGGCGGGTACCCGTGGGCATCAATACCTCAGACGGCAACTTCAATACGGTGGAAAAGACAGGCGGCGCTTCGGCAGTGACCCTGTCAGCCACACAGATGCCAAGCCATACCCATGCAAAGGGTACACTGGCGGCTGGCAGCGGTGGTGCGCATACGCACAGCCTTTGTAACCAAAAGGCAGCATGGGGACTGGACGGCGGAGGCAACCGGGTTCTCATTGATGCGTTTTCAGGATATACGGCAGTGACAAATAAAGCGACTACCTCTGCCGGGTCACATTCCCATACGGTTTCCGGTGCCACAGCGGCAACGGGCGGGGGCGGTTCCCATTCCAATCTGCAGCCTTATATCGTCTGCTATATGTGGAAGCGGACTGCATAACCATTATTTCGGGCAAAGGTGTCTGTCAATGGCGGCAGGCACTTTTTCCATACAAAAAAATGAAAGTGAGGTATATAACATGAAAGCATTTACGGACATCATCCAGTATGCAACAGCAGTTTTGGGAGGCTTTGTCGGTTGGTTCTTAGGCGGCTTTGACGGTTTCCTGTATGCACTTCTGGCATTTGTCATCATCGACTATCTGACCGGGGTCATGGTGGCTGTGCTGGAAAAGAAGCTCTCCAGTGAGGTGGGGTTCAAGGGAATCTTTAAAAAGGTGTTGATTTTCTGTCTGGTGGCAATCGGGCATATCATCGATACCCAGATCATCAAGGATGGCAGCATCCTCCGGACGGCAGTGATTTTCTTCTACCTGTCCAATGAGGGTATTTCCATCCTGGAAAATGTGGCACTGATCGGGCTCCCGGTTCCGGACAAGCTCAAGGCTGTGCTGGAGCAGTTAAGGGAAGAAAAGAAAAACGGTCATTAAGGGGCATCTTTGGATGTCTCTTTTCTTTTGCGAAAGCGAGGTAGGAATATGAAATTAATCGAAGCGTTTTTGAAAAAGAACCCCTGCTATACGGCAGGGAGAAAGATTACGGTCAAAGGGCTGATGCTCCATTCTGTGGGATGCCCGCAGCCCAGGGCATCGGTGTTTATCAATAGCTGGAACAGCCCGTCTTTTGGCGGCGCCTGTGTGCATGGGTTTATTGATGCAAATGATGGCACGGTATATCAGACCCTACCCTGGAACCATAGAGGCTGGCATTGTGCGTCCGGCCCGAATGGGAGCGGCAATAATACGCATATCGGTGTGGAGATATGTGAACCAGCATCTATCCGTTATACGGGCGGTTCCTCTTTTACCTGTTCTGATCTGGCATCTGCACGAGCCTGTGCAAGACGCACCTATCAGGCGGCGGTGGAATTATTTGCCATGCTCTGTAAGAAGTATGGCCTGAATCCGACCGCAGACGGTGTCATCATCAGCCACAGGGAAGGGCACAGCCGAGGGATTGCATCGAACCACGGTGACCCGGAGCATCTCTGGAATGGACTGGGTCTGGGTTATACCATGAACGGATTCCGAAAAGATGTCAAGGCTGCGATGGACGGAGCAGGCACTGCGGATACAGGAAAGACTGCTATCATGGGAACTGCGAAAGCAACCGCAGAACAGATGAGAGCCTATATCCAAAAGGTCAATCCGAAGGTGTCAAAATCCGTGCTGGATATGATCCCGTTCTATCTTTCCGAGGGGAAAGCGGAAGGGGTGCGTGGGGATATCGCCTTTGCACAATCCTGTCTGGAGACCGGGAATTTTGGATTCAGCCAGAGTGCGGTTACCCTTGATCAGAATAACTTTGCCGGAATGGGCGTGACACAGAATGGGATGAAAGGACTGTCCTTTGCTTCCCCACAGCTTGGTATCCGGTGCCAGATTCAGCATCTGAAAGCGTATGCATCTACGGAGGCACTTATCCATGAAAATATCGATCCCCGGTTTAAGTATGTGACCCGTGGTTCAGCACCTTATGTGGAGTGGCTTGGTATTCAGGAAAATCCAAAGGGAATCGGCTGGGCTGCCGGGGCAGGATACGGTGCAAAGATTCTTGCAATCCTTGGAAAAATCACCGGAACGCCCGGTGCGAATCCAGGCACAACCGTGCAGGAGGTAAAACCGTTGTCCGGTTATGTGAAAGTGATCTACCAGGGTTCAGATGGTCTGAATGTTCGTACCAGTCCGGCATTTGGAAATAATGTGGATCAGGTGGTGCATGGCGGGCTTTATACAGTGGTCGGCATCAGCGCAGACGGAAAATGGTACAAGTTGAAATCCGGTCTTTATATGACAACGGATACGGCTTTCGTCCGGTTCTCCAAAAAGCAGGAGACAGGTTTCCAGCCATATAGAGTGAGAGTGGATATTTCTGATCTGAACATCCGCAAAGGGCCAGGTACCAATCATGGAAAAGCCGGGTGTTACACGGGAAAAGGCGTGTTTACGATTGTAGAGGAGGCAGAAGGGAAAGGCGCATCACGATGGGGGCTTCTAAAAGCCTATCAGAAGACTCGTGATGGATGGATTTCGTTGGATTATACAGAAAAATATTGATAAGAAATAGTTTGCCAGACAGGAGTATATTCTTCTGTCTGGCTGGTTTTTTTATGGGAGGATAAGTTTGGAAAGAGTCAAAATAAAGACGGGTGGAAACAGTGAAACTGCTTGACTTTTCGGGACTTTAGAGTGATAGATAGACTACCAAAAAAGAAAGGAGAACCTATTACAATGGTGATTTCAGGGCAGGTAAACAAGGTAGCATTTTATTGCAGGATGAACCATCGGGACAGGGATTATGAAAAATATCTGGATGCAGTGATGAAAAAGCTGAAGGTGGTTTATGGAGAGCAGGAATGGAAGTTGAAAATTTATTTTGAGGTTGCTTCCGGTGCTGATCCTAAAAGAAAGAAATGGAATCTATTAAAAGAAGAATTGATGGCTGGCCGGATAAATGTAGTGGTTTCGGTCCGAGCATCCATGATTGCCAGAGACTGGGGACAGTTTTTGGAATTTATGAAAATCTGTGAGGATGCACAGGCGGAAGTTTTATGTTTGGATGCAGTGGAAAATGCGGCAGGTATTTATCAGAGAATCCGGGAATTTGAAAATGCTTATTTTAAAGGATGTGAAAGAAAATGAGAGTAACGATGATTCAGCCAATACCAGCTATTACAAATAAGAAAAAGCAGGTATGTGCTTATGCAAGGGTATCCACAGACAGCCGGAGACAGGAAGATTCCCTAGAGAACCAGGTGGCAGCATATGAAAGAATGATAACGGGAAACCCGGAATATGAATTTGTTGGTGTGTATGCAGACCAGGGAATCTCCGGGTATTGTGAAAGCAGACCACAGTTTCAAAAAATGCTGGAGGATGCCAGAGCAGGAAATATTGATCTTATCATAACAAAATCAATATCAAGATTTGCCAGAAATACCGTCACCGTTTTAAAGTTCGCAAGGGAACTGAAAACATTAGGTGTCGGTATTTTTTTTGAAGAACAGAATATAAACACTCTTTCGGGGGATGGCGAGATGATGCTTGCCGTCCTCGCTTCTTTTGCACAGGAAGAGAGCAGGAGCATGAGTGAAAATAATAAATGGACTATAAAGAAAAAGTTTGAACGCGGTGAGGTGATGCTTAACACATCACGGTTCTGTGGATATGACAAGGACGAATACGGCGATTTATTGATAAACCGAAAAGAAGCAGAGATTGTGAAATTGGTATTTGACCTGTACCTGATGAATATCGGTTTTTCCAAACTGGCGAGCCTGCTGGAATATCTTAAGGTTCCGACTGTGTCAGGAGGAAACTGGGAAGGTGGTACGATTAGCGGGATGCTTTCCAATGAGAAGTATAAAGGGGATTTCCACCTGCAGAAATATTACACACCAGCAGATAGAAGAAATCAGACCAGACGTAACCACGGAGAGGTGCAAAGCTATTATATTTCGGAAAACCATGAACCGATTATAACAACAGAGGTGTGGGAGCAGGTACAGGAAATGCGTGAATACCGGAAAAAAGAACGGAATATCGGACAGGACAGTACTTCTAAATACACGAACAGGTATCCGCTCAGTGGAATGCTGATCTGCCCTTACTGCGGAAATACGCTCCGCAGGCGTCAGGTATATAAAGGAAAAATTCAGTGGCTTTGCAGCACTTACATTGAAAAAGGGAAAAGCACCTGCAAAGGAATCCGGGTAGACGATACAGTACTGACGGGACTGGAACTTACAGAACAGACAGTGATTCAGGAGGTAAAAAAGAATGGCAAGAAACATTACCGTTATACCAGCAAGGCAGACTTCGAGTTCGGAGAACAGCCGGAAACAGAGCATACGAAAACTTCGGATGGCAGCGTACTGCCGGGTGTCAACAGACCAAGAAGAACAGCTATTAAGCTATGAGAACCAGGTAAATTATTATACAAATTACATTAGTGAAAATCCTCTTTATGAATATGCAGGAACGTATGCGGACGAAGGCATTTCGGGAACCAATACGAAAAAGAGGGATGAATTTAACCGGATGATTGCAGACTGCCGGGAGAGGAAAATCGACATGATTATTACGAAATCCATTTCCCGTTTTGCCAGAAACACTCTGGACTGTTTGAATTATGTCCGGGAATTGAAAGAGCTTGGGATTGGGATTATTTTTGAAAAGGAGAACATCAATACTCTGGATGCAAAGGGAGAGGTTCTGCTTACCATACTTTCTTCATTGGCGCAGGATGAAAGCCGGTCCATTTCAGAGAACTGCACATGGGGAATCAGAAGAAGATTTGAGGCAGGAAGGCACAAAATGAGTACCAAACGGTTCCTTGGGTATGATACGGATGCAGATGGAAAGCTGGTCATTAATCCTCAACAGGCAAAAATCGTAGTGAGGCTTTTTCTGGAATATCTGGATGGTAAAACAGTGGATTATATTAAGCGCATTTTTGAACAGGAAGGTATTTTGAACTGGAATGGTACGGCAAAATGGCAGGCTACTACATTAAACAGTATGCTGGTAAATGAAAAATATAAGGGGGATGCCCTTTTGCAGAAAAGCTACACAGTGGATTTCCTGAGTAAGAAAAGAGCACAGAACCAAGGAGAAATTCAGCAGTATTATATCGAAGAGGATCATGAAGCCATTATAGATGTGAAAACATGGGAATGCGTACAGCTGGAAACAGAACGAAGAAAGCATTATTTAGAAGAACATGGAACAAACTCTTATTCCCATAATCCAGAGAACAATCCATTTGCTTCCCGGATTGTTTGCGGAAGCTGCAATAAAGTTTTTTCTCGGAAAGGCTGGAGGAGTCGAAACGGGGGTGACCGGAAAGTATGGCAGTGTAGTGAACGGTATAAAGTTAAGGGAGTTGTGGGATGCGGTAATCGTCATGTGGACGAGGAAACATTGGTTAAAGCATACCTGCTGGCTTGGAATGCATTACTGGAAAATCGGGGGATTTTTATGGAGCGATGGCAGGAGCAAATGCAGGGAGAGAATTTGCTGGAAAGTTATCGGGCAGAGAAGTTTATGGAGTATACGGAAGGTGCAGAACCGTTGACGGAGATGGATACGGATTTCATGCTGAAAACGCTGGATCACATCAAAGTTTTTGAGAATGGAACCCTGCGGGTGATTTTTCTGGATGGAACGGAGATAGAGTGCAAAAGTGAAGAAGAGTAAGAAAAGATGCCGATTGGGATGAACTGCCTGATCGGCTTTTTTTCTTGTTCTTTTTCGGATAGTAAAATAGCAGTTGATATGGTAAAATATATATATTCTGATTAAGGAAGAAGGAACAGAAATGACCGATATTAATTTGTCGATTGTGAAAGAAGATAATATTAAAAGATTTTGGCTGAGCTTTGTTACATGGTTCGAAGATGAGTTGCCAGGAACAGGAATTTTACAGGCACATTATGAAGATTATGACAATTGGAATGGTGGAACTTATTATTTAGGGATAGATTTTGAAAAAGAATATAGATTACACTATGGGATAGCTTATCCGGACATTTTGAAATTGGAATTGCCTCAAATGGAAGATATAAAAATATTTATAGAGCTTGCATTTCATGAATGGGTAATTTTTGAGAAAAGATATGATTTTACGGTTATGATAAATAAACGACTTAGTCGTTTTTCAATCCCATATAGATTACAGAATGGACGATTAATACAAGAAGGGTATAAAACGTCATATTACTTAGATGAAGTTTTAAATTACTCTATGTTCGAAAGAAAGATTCGTTATTCAGAAGAAATGATAACGAGCCGGGAATATCTGGATAAAAAAAGTGCATTGGATTATATAATAGATGCCTTGCAATTTATTTTGTCTGTGCAAGATGGTGAAAAAGTAATACAAAAATATAAATTGGCTGCAAAAAGTGTCAATGAAGATGAAAATAGTAAAGTATATGCAGTTGTTAAGGCTGAAATTGAGGAGATTATGAAAATCTCCAATGAATACTTTGATATACGGCATAATGAATATCTGAATAAGGCGAAACAGGCAAGAGAGCCTATTCAGGACTTGGCATTTATTGAATATCTGTATAATCGTGTGTATGCTTTACTATATTTGCTTAGGATTAAAACAGATACAGGGAAATTGATTAATTTCACAAAGGATTGTGACGATAATACATTTGTTGATAAAGATGAGTGATTATGTGAGGTAAAATATGTTATATGAACGAGATTATCTTTTGGGTTTGACAGAAACTGAGAAGCTAGAATATGAAAAGGTAACGGGGCGGAAGTTCGGAGAAAAAAGAGTAAGTGGATTTGGAAGAGTCAATAATTTTTTTGCATATCCTAAAGCTGCAAGAATGTGTAAATCGCTTTTCCCTAATAATTATCTAGATGTTGCAGAATTGCGAGATGAGGAGCGATTGGCTGCTGCTAATGAAGAATTTTTTTCTTTATTAAGTGATGAAGCATGTACAGAAAGAAGCATATTGAATTTTATAAAGGATAAAAAATACTATCATATAATAGGCTCTATCATTTGGGGGTTATCGATTAACATCGGAAATCATGGGGCGTATTTATTTCCAGAATTTCAGTTAGGTAATTCATACAAAGCTGATTATCTTCTTATGGGAAAAAACTCTGGAGGTTATGAATTTACGCTTATTGAATTGGAAGGTCCATATGGAAATATTACATTAAAAGATGGACAACTTGGTGCAGAATTTAGGGATGGAATATCACAGTTAGAAGATTGGAAAAGATGGCTTCCAGCAAATTATAGTTCTTTTGGAGAAGTTATGAGGAAACACAAGAATAGTGCACTTGATTTGCCAGAAGAATTTTATGTTTTAGATATGTCTCGGTTTCATTATGTAGTTATTTCTGGAAGAAGGTCGGATTTTCAAGATAAGACCTATATTATAAAACGAGAACGGAAAAAAGCTGATGACATTGATATAATACATTATGATAATTTATACGATTTTTCTAATAATTTGATAGGAAAGTTAACGTATTAAAAAGAGGGATATTGCTGAAAATGCAGAAAGATATAATAGAAAAAGAAATAGCAGAAATAATTAAGGGATTTAGACAGCCTTCCGTTGAGATAGAAATAAATCAGGAACATGTGTATAAATGGGTTTCTCAGTTTAGTCCTGATGCGCAGGATACAATTTTGGATGAAACCCTACATATTTTGAAGAAGTGGTATTTTGGTAGAGATAAGATTAGTTTATTTTTGAATGAGATAATGGATTATTTGGAGGAAGAAAATAAAAATGCAACAGATGTAGATCCATTCAAAGGCATATGTTTTTTAGATATCCAAGAAAGTGGCAAAAGTCAAGTTCAATTAGTCGAAATTTTAAAAGATGAAGCATACAAAAAATATGGATGTAGTATCAGAATCGGAAATCCGGGGCAAGAGAATTACTATGTATATCTGGATGATGGCTTATACACTGGAAGCAGATTGAGAAAAGATATTAAACGATGTTTGCAAACTATACCAGAGGGTTCGCGTATAGATGTTATTTATTTGATTGCGTGTCGGAGTGGTATGGATTTTTCAAAAAGTGAATTAGAAAAGGTATGCAAGACCAAGAATATAAAATTAAATATTCATAGATGGCGAGAGATATGTAATAACAAAACAATTACGAGAATTGACAATGTTACTTCATACGAACCAGTTCAGGAATGTTTGTGGCCTTCATCAAGGTTGGCTAAATTACCAGAGATTAGTTCGTATCTTGAGAAATTGGAAGGAATCAATGGGAAAAAAGTATATTACTGTTTTCGGAATGCCGGATATCAATATACAGAGGGAATATTTTCAAGTTTAGTAAATAGGGACATAGTTGAAGAAGAATTTCTGAAAAAAGGGATTGCAATTACAAAAAATATACAAGTTCATAAAGGGTTATATCCCTTGGGATATAATCTGACACCATCATTTGGTTTCGGTTCATTTTGTGCTACTGATTTAAACATATCAAATACATGCCCAATAGTGTTATGGTGGGGAAATGTGATTGAAAAAGGGAATGAGTTGGACTGTTGGTATCCTCTGTTGCCGAGAAGGATTAGTGATAAGGATGTTAATCCATTCGATGCTGATTGGGAACCTGAAGAAACCGAAGATGATGGATACGATGACGTTTTTGATACATGTCCAGATTGTGGGTGTGGTATAAGTTTAAGAAATGATGGCGGCAATGGTTTTTGTATTGATTGCGCTTGGAATCATTAGGAAGAGTTTTAGAGGGGTAAAGGTTATCCCCCTAAATGGGACATAAATCTTTTAGCAAAAGGTTTTGCTATTTACTATAAGAAGCAACTTTCACCGCATGTTGAAACCGTCTGCTTGCTGTCCAAGAAAGCCCAGTAAATCAAAGGGTTTCAGCGATTTCGGGCAGATAGAGACGTGTGTTTTTCTGTTTGGATGGACTGAAATTTGTTTGGTGTTACTGAGGTGGGG
>JAUNPJ010000073.1 GCA_030536755.1 Eubacteriales bacterium
AGGTTTGTGTCCGGAAATAAATCCGGACACAAACCTGTCCCCTGTCCTACCCTGTCCTATATCGCCCCAAAGAATTCTTCAATATAGGAAATTGCAGCTCCCGCTGCTGCTGCTTCCACTTTATAGCGGCAAGGGATCAGATATTCCCTTGCACTTTCATCAAAAGGAAATCTTGCATCGACTCTTCGATACAATTCTTCCATGTAGCTGTCAATATAAGCTCCTACATATCCTCCCAGGATAATCACACTGTCAAATAACACTCTGATATTTACAACGGCAACAGCCAAGTAATCGAGATATTCATCCCACAGCTTCACCGCCGTCTCATCCTGCTGCTCTAATAATTGAAAAAATCGCTCAAGATTACCATCGGTATACTGATCGAGAACACCGGCATTGCACACCGTATCAAAACAACCCTTTCCTCCGCAGTAACACGTTTTTCCATTGTTCGGCTCAATGATCATGTGGCCAATCTCTCCGCCCTTGTGCGAACTGCCCTCATAAATCTCGCCATTCATCACCACAGAACCGCCGATACTGTTGCTGAGACTGATGTAAAAGACATCCTCAAGGTGATCACTGCCCCACACTTCTGCATACCCGGCCACATAGGAATCGTGAAACAGACGATTTCTGTAAGGAATATATTTTGCAATTTCCGTTCTGGTCTTTCCCGTGAAATTCAAAGTCAGTCCATAAAGAACCTCTTCTCCATCCTCAGATACCAGGCCAGGCACACCAATCCCTACCCCGAGCAGATTTTCATCCGCAATATTTGCCCGTTCTTTGATTTCTTCGACAATCCGGCCAAGCTGTCTGAGATATTCGTCATCGTCCAAGTCAAACTTAATTCGCTTTCTGACAGTCAGCATTTCATTTCCTGACAGATCAACGGCAACACCATTCATATGATGTGCACTGATGTAAATACCAATTGCAGCTTTCGCATCTTGTATGTAGGTATAAGCTGTGGCATTTCTCCCCCCGGTATTCTTAATCTTTTGTGAATCATCAATCAATCCCTGTGCTTTCAGATACTGAAGATTCTGCGTTACTGTCGGCAGACTCAACTGCAGACCAAATACAATATCCTGCTTCGACACAGAGCCCTGAGCACGAATAAACTGATAGATCAACTGCCTGTTCTTTACTTTGATGTCGTTGGCTATCATTTTCTTGTCACTCACAACAAATTCTCCCCTCTACTTAGAAACTCACATACTATTTCTGTTATGTTTTTGCTTTTATAAAACAATTTTTAAAAACTTCCTAAGTTGAGTATACCATTTATGGAGTAAATGTCAACTATCCATCCCACAATTCCTGTTTTGCATTTTTATCCTATTTTTTCAATTTTAATCAGAGGATACAGCCGTTCCATATCTTCTTTTACGAAAAATCCTGTTTCTTCCCGCAAAGCTGCCGCTGCCGAAATCGCACTGGCTTTGCGCAGAGTTTTTTCTACGCTAAGCCCCTCTGCAAATCCAAGTGCAAATCCTGCAATCATGGAATCACCGCATCCCACGGTATTCACCGCATCAATTTTCGGAACGACTGCACGGAAAACGCCTTCCTCACAGACAGCCAGAGAACCATCACCGCCGAGAGAAACTGCCACAATTTCCACACCGCGTCTGTGGATTTCCTTTGCCGCGTCAATCATATCTTCCAGCCGGTCACAGGACTTCCCTGTCAGCATACGAATCTCATCAATATTTGGCTTGATCATCGAAGGACAGGCTTCAATTCCCATCTCAAGCAGTGTTCCGCTCGTATCGAGAATCACTTTCTTTCCGGCTTCTTTGACAATCTGAACCAACTTCTGGTATGCCGTTCCGTCCAGACCTTTTGGAACACTTCCGGACATGGCAACCACATCTGCATCCTTCACAAGTTCCCGGAATTTCTTCTGAAATCCCTCAAACTCTTCTTCTGTCACGGTAAATCCAGGCTCCAGAAATTCTGTCTGCACACAATTTTTCTCATCCCAGATATTGATACAGGAGCGGCTTTCTGCCTCCAGATGATAAAATTCACTTTTTACACCAAATTCTTTCAAAGAATCTTCAATATAATTGCCCGCATGGCCTCCTACAAATCCGGTTGCTACCACTTCTGCACCTGCAATCGCAGCCGGTTTGGATACATTCAATCCTTTGCCGCCCGGTGTATATGCACATTCCTTCACACGGTTGACTTCTCCAATCTTAAATTCTTCCACCACATAACGTTTGTCAATGGCAGCATTCAATGTCACTGTGAGAATCATAACAACCTCCTCTACTCTTCATTCATCAGCAAAATCTTGCCTTTGACAAGCCCCGGCGTCTTATACATCTGGAACGCTTCCTGCGCCTGACTCATCGGCATTTTTTTGTAAATAAATCCGGGATCAAATTTCAGCTGACCAGTCGCAAAATAATGTGCCGTCAATTCCCATTCTTTGCCCGGGAACGGTGCACTGTAAGACATCCAGGAACCTGTCAGTTTGAACTCTTTTCGGTTCATATTTTCCCACATGGCAGGTGTAAAGGTAAGGTCTGCATGTGGAGTTCCGATAAAGCATACATGAGCTTTGTTTGCAGCCAGTTCAAATGCCATCTGCATGGTCGGAACCTGTCCGGCCGTCTCAAA
This sequence comes from Eubacteriales bacterium, assembly GCA_030536755.1. Classification (GTDB taxonomy): domain Bacteria; phylum Bacillota; class Clostridia; order Lachnospirales; family Lachnospiraceae; genus JALFVM01. The sequence goes on from JAUNPJ010000073.1 coordinate 2,641, forward strand.
TACAAAGCCATATCCTTTGCCGCCTGTGATTGCCTTTGCCTTTTCCATAAAACCTTCTTCTGTTGTATTTACGACCTCGTCCGCACCCAGTTTTTGGGCCAGAGCCAGTCTCTCCTCGCTGATATCAAATACCACAACTTTTTTGGAACCGAAAATCTTACACCACTGCATGGTGAACATTCCGATTGTTCCGCCGCCAAGAACAGCCACGCACTGTCCGCCCTGGTAATCATTCTGCATCACACCATGAAGAGCTACCGTAGATGGCTCAAACATCGCCCCCTGCTCATAAGAAATACTCGGATCAAATACAACGGCATTCTGCTCCGGAATCACCACATAATCTGCATTGCTTCCCTGCTGTCTGGAGCCGATGAAGCTGTAATGCTTGCACAGAGAAAAATTACCGTTCTGGCAGTCATCACATTTCATACATGGAAGAAGCGGTGCGCCGGATACACGATCTCCCACCTTCACTTTTGTCACGCCTTCTCCAACTTCAACCACATCACCGGAAAATTCGTGTCCCAATACGATAGGATAAAAATGCACGCCATTGTGAAGAACACGCGGAATATCAGAACCACAGATACCAGATGCTTTTACTTTAATCTTTACTGTCCCCGGTGTTACCTGAGGTTCTTCATAATCCAGATACTGCACATCCTCATTTGCACAAACAACTGCTGCTTTCATCTTACTCTTACTCCTTTCGGCTATCTTGCCATTACACTTTTCAACTGTTCATATAACTGTAAATATGTTTCGTAATTTTTATCGTAAACTTCACGATTGGCTGGATTCGGCTCATGTTCACGTTTGATCACAACGGTCTTATCTACCGCTTCCTCAAAACTGCTGTACATACCGATTCCAACGCCCGCCAGAATCACAGCTCCAAGAGTCGTCGCCGTGTCAGAAGACGGTACGATAATTTTCTTACCTGTCACATCTGCTTTGATCTGCGTCCACAAAAGTGAATTTGCAGAACCGCCCATCGCGCGCAGTTCACTGACAGACGCACCTGCCTCGTATGCCACATCCAGGTTATGTTTCAGAGACAAAGCGACACCTTCCATGGCAGCACGGACAAAATGACCTTTTGTCTTGCTGAAATCAAGTCCATAAAAGACTCCCTTCGCGTCTGGATCCCAGATTGGCGAACGCTCCCCGGACATATACGGTAGAAATACTACACCGTCACTTCCCGGTGCTACCTTTTGGGCAATTTCGTTCAACAGAACCAGAGAACTTTTGCCTTCCTCCTGCCCTTTGATTCTCTCATAGTCGGCAAACTCTTTTTCCATCCAGCGCATGACTCCGCCGCCGCCAACCGTTCCGCCCTGCAGAATCCACTGTCCGGGCACGGTATGATAACTCAGGATCAGTCTTGGATCCGCCTGATATGTATCCAGACAAATGCTCATGCCGCCTGCCTGTCCGCCCTGCTCCTGTGTCTCTCCCGGATGACAAACACCAGCACCCAGTGTTCCACAGGCAGCGTCCAGCGCACCGGCCACCACAGGAGTGCCTTCCAGAAGTCCGCATTCTGCTGCGGCTTTGGCGCTCACCTTTCCGATCACATCATGGCTGGCATGAATGTCCGGCAGAATTCCCGGATCAATGCCCAGTTCGCGGCACATGTCCATATCCCAGACACCTTTTCTCATATCAAAACAATGCAGACCGTATCCCTGTGTAAGCTCCTGCGTATACTCGCCGGTTAATTTGAATGCAATATAGCTGTTGGACTGCAGAATTTTATATGTATGCTGATATACCTGCGGCATATTTCTCTGGTACCAGAGAATCTTCGGAGTTGTGTAGGAAGGCTTAAACGGATTTCCACACACTTCAAAAATGTTGTCTTCGCCAATCTTTGCCCCTATTTCCTTGCAGATATCCGCCGCCCTTGTGTCCATCCAGATCGGTGTGTTGCACAGAACCTGCCCATCTCTGTCCATGGGAATCGCAGACCAGCTCTGTCCGTCAATTCCAACACCAACGATTTCTCCCGGCTGGATCCTGCCTTTTTCCAGAGTTTCACGAACTGCTTTGCACACAGCAGCCCACCATTCTTCCGGATTCTGCTCTGCCCAGCCCGGCTTTGGATAATACACCTGGTAATCTCCTGTTCCGCTTGCAATCACCTTTCCATTTTCGTCAAACACAGCTGTCTTACAGGCACTTGTCCCAATATCAATTCCCAGTAAATATTGTTTCATATGACCTCACGCTCTTTCTTATTTTGCTTTTCCGTCGCATCCACACATCACCATACGGCTCTTGACAACCTCTTTGACTGCCTCAATACCTACGACACCCAGCTTTTTCGGATCGTATGTTTCCGGTTTCTCCTCCAGTAATTTTTTCACAGCATCTGTGTAAGCAGCACGAAGCTCTGTCGCAAAATTTACTTTGCACATTCCGCGCTCTACGCACTCTCTGACATCCTCTTCGCTCAGTCCGGAAGCACCGTGGAGTACCAGCGGCACATCTACCACTTTGCGGATCTCAGATACACGCTCTTTATCCAAAACAGGAGTGCCTGCATAAAATCCGTGTGCTGTTCCGATGGCAACTGCAAGAGAGGTGATGCCTGTTCTCTCTACAAATTCCTTTGCTTCCTGCGGATCTGTGTTGGTATCTGCATCTGCCTCCAGATCATCTTCCTTTCCGCCTACTTTGCCAAGCTCTGCCTCTACCGGGATATTCAGGGCATTTGCCACGTCTGCAACTTTCTTGGAAATTGCCACGTTGCCCTCAAAATCTTCATGAGAACCATCGATCATGACAGAAGTATAACCGGCCTTGATGGCCTGCATAGCCAGCTCAAAGCTGCTGCCGTGATCCAGATGAAGACATACCGGAACCGTTGCCTTTGCAGCTTCTGCGGAAACGATTCCAAAGAAAGTCTCTAATGTTCCGTATTTTACCGTGGATGGTGTGGTCTGAATCATAACCGGTGCTTTCAGTTCCTCTGCAGCCTGAATGATGGCTTTGACCATCTCCATATTTTCTGCATTGAAAGCTCCTACTGCATAATTTCCCTTCTGTGCGTCTAATAACATTTCTTTTGATGTAACTAATGGCATAATTTTTTCCTCCTGATTTTTATTTATTTTTATTTTTTGGATAAATACATTCCACTCCAAGCTTCTCAAATTCCTCCATCCATTCTTGAGAAGGCATTTGATCTGTGACAATCTTGTCAATATAGTCCCAGTCAGCAACCTTAGTAAATGCCGTCTTGCCAAACTTAGAACTATCTACGACCAGAATTCTCTCTTTTGCAGCCCGCAGCATCATCCGTTTGCTGCTCACATCCTGCTCATCCGAATCGGTAATTCCTGCTTCCAGACTCAATCCTTTACAGGAAATGATTGCTTTTTCCACGTGATAAGAGCGAAGCATCTCATCGGTGTGCGGTCCAACCAGATTAAAGGATCTGGCACCGGACACGCCTCCGGTCGAGATCACTCTCCACTCCGGCATATCAAACAATTCCACAAGAATTTCTACGGAATTGGTGATCACGGTCAGTTTTTGTTTTTCCTTAAGGGCTTTGGTCACATACACCGCCGTAGAACTGGCATCCAGCATCATGGATTCTCCATCACGAACCAACTTAGCCACTTCCGCAGCTATCTTCTGCTTTTCCACGACACGCTGATTTTTCCGGATATTAAAAGGCAGCTCGAAAATGCTGTGTTCATTCAGAACCGCTCCGCCGTAGCTTTTAATGACCAGACCATCATTTTCCAGTTTTTCGAGATCTCTTCGGATTGTCTCCTCAGAAACGCCAAAAAGCTTGCTCAGCTCACTGACTACTACTTTTTTCTCTATCTGTAATTTTTCGAGTATTTCATTTCTTCTCTCAATCGCAAGCATAACTCATACCTCTGTTTTCTTATTTTTTACAACCGGGTGTCTTTCTGTAAGATTTATAGTTCCTTTTACTTTTTCATTGGTTTTCGTTGTTTTCTGATTGGATAATACCACATAAAACCACATAAGTCAACATTTTATTTTGTTTATTTTTGTGGTTTTTGTTGTTTTTCTGCACAAAGAAAAAGCCTGCAGAGCCGAAACTCTACAAGCTTTTCTATATTAAATAATTAACAGATGATGTGACAGAATAAACTCTTTCATCATTTCACAGGATATGGCTGGCGTGCCTTATAAACTACTGGAATCAATCCGCATTTCCGCGCTAATTCATATGCATTTTCAATCCGGCTTCCGATAGCCGATGCTTTGTGGGCATCTGAACCAATTGTGACCATTTGCCCGCCCAGCTTGGCAAATCGGCTGCATATGATTTCCAGCTCCTGCACCGCTTCTTTTTGGTCAAACAGCCGTGTATTGATTTCCAGAGATTTCTTCCTCTTCGCCAGCAACATTAAAATTTTGTCAATCATTTCGCTAAATTCTTCATAACGCAGCAATTGGTCGCTGTATGGTGCCTTCCGGCATATATAATCTATATGACCCAATGTATCAAAATCATCAAAGTCCCGAATGTTCTCATATACATCTCTCAAATAAGTTTCATAGGCACTTTTCTTTTCCGGAAAACTCTGAAAATAGGATAATTCATACAAATCTTTTCCGCAGACGGCATGAACAGAGCCAATTACCATGTCAAACGGCCATGTTTTCACAAATTTATGGTTCTTTTCGGCCACAGAACGCTGAAGACCAATTTCTACTCCAAGGAGAAATTGATCACTTCGATGCGGTGAATATGCCTTAAAATAGGCATCCACATCAAATCTGTATACTCCGGGCGCTGGGAAATCATAATCCATGTGCTCTGTCAACACAATTCCCAGTTCGGATTCTTCTTTTCTTTTTAATACTTCAGACAGTTCCATTTCACTGTCGGTGGAAAATGGCTTCGTATGCATATGTGTATCGTACATTTTTCTTTCTCCGCATCAGTACAGGCAAATAACACCTATTTTATAATATTTGTATGAGTATATTCTTCTCTGATTTCTTCCGGCACCAGACTGCCGCCTGTCGCCCATACAATATGAACAGCGTTTTTCATTTTTGTCTCCAGCCCGTTTTTCGCCAGATAGTCTTTCCATTCTTCTCTTCTGTTCACACAGACAGGACCCTGAAATGCGGCACAGGCGCTGGGCTCCAAAAAAATTTCTTCTGTTTCCAGAAGGTCTCTCATATAATCATATAATCTGTAATCTTGCACCGTCATTTCTCCGCTCAGCATTGTTTTCATAATGTCACCCACAAATGCAGAGGGTCTGCCCACAGCAAGTCCATCGGCCTGGGTTTTCCCGCTCAGCCCAATATCCTGTACGGATATCTGATGATTCAATCCGGTAGCCAGTCCAAGCAGCATGCATGGTGCCTGTACCGGTTCGACAAAAAAGCAATGTACGGAATCTTTAAAAATCTGTTTTAGGCCAAAGCTGATTCCGCCCGGTGCTCCTCCAACTCCACAGGGAATATAGACAAACAGAGGATGCTCTTCATCCACCTTTATCTGCATTTTTGCAAGCTGCTTTTGAAGTCTTTTTCCTGCCACAGAATAACCAAGAAAAAGATTTCTGGAATTCTCATCGTCCACAAAATAACTATTCTTGTCTGCATCCGAAAGAGCTCTGCCTCTCTTTACTGCTTCTCCGTAATCACCTTCATATTCGCGCACATCAACGCCATAGTTCCTAAGCAAATCCTTTTTCCACTGTTTTGCATCCGCAGACATATGAACGATCACATGATATCCCAATACCGCACTGATGATTCCAATACTTAAGCCCAGATTTCCTGTAGAACCGACTTGAACTGTATATTCATTGAAAAAGCTTTTTACGTCCGGCTCTCCCAGTCTCGCATAACTTTCACCATCCTTCAAAAGTCTATGCTCCATCACAAGGTCTTCCGTATGCTTCAGCACCTCATAAATTCCTCCTCTGGCCTTCACAGACCCTGCAATAGCCAGATGGCTGTCTTCCTTCAGCAAAAGTTTTCCTTCCAGTGCACTGTCATATTTTTCATTAATCCGCTGTTTCATGGCATCAATCTCCACCAGCGGCGATTCAATTAATCCATTCTGCTCCTTTGTTTCCGGAAAATATTTCTGAATCAGGGGTGCAAAACGCAAAAGTCTCTGTTCTGCCTCGTCCACATCCTTCTGTCCAAGTTCACAGTCAGCCATACTTTCTTCAAAAGATGTTTTCTGTGGATTCATCCAGAGAACTTCCTCACCCTGTTTCATCAATCGCAGAATGGGATTTTTTTCCACAATACCATTAAAGTTTTCCATTCTTTTTCCTCCACGCAATCAGGGACATAAATTCCTGTATGATTCCGGCTGCGGCAATGGAAGTAATTCCAGTTCCGTCAAACGCCGGTGCAACTTCTACTATATCATACCCTACAATATCCAGTTCTTTCAATCCCCGAATCAGCTCCAAAGCTTCCCAGGTGGAAAAACCACCCGGTACAGGTGTACCGGTTCCAGGAGCATAAGCAGGATCCAGAAAGTCAATATCAAAAGTCAGAAAAACTTTCTTTCCTTTTGTTCTCTCGTAAACTTTTTCTATAATTTGCTCAGATGTCATGTGATGCATTGCAGATGCTTTCAGAGATTCATAGCCAAGATTGGCTGAGTTTTGTGCATCCTCCGGTCCGTACAGTCCTTCACGGATGCCAAGCTGAATGGAGCAGGAAGGATCCACAAGACCTTCCTTCGCAGCATGGTAAAAAGGTGTACCATGACTGTAAGGCTTTCCAAAATATTCCGGAATGGTATCGTAATGTGCATCAAAGTGCACCAGAGCAACAGGTCCATAAACAGCACTGCAGGCTCTAAGCTCCGGCAGCGTTACGCTGTGATCTCCACCCATGGCAATGGGAATGATTCCATTCGCAAATATTTCCTGCATCTCTTTCGTGATCACTTCAAAAGATTCCTCAACATACCCCGGTACAGAACCAAGATCTCCAAAATCAACGCCGGAACACTCTTCAAAAATATCCACTTCCAGTTCCGGATGATACGGCTTGGCAGCCAACGCAGACATTTCTCTTATAGCAGAAGGGCCAAAACGAGCCCCTGCACGGTAAGTTGCACATGTATCAAATGGAATTCCCACCACTGCAAAATCAACGTCTTTGAAAGTCCGGATATTGTGCATACGCATAAATGTTTTCACTCCGGCAAATCGCGGTGACTGCAGGGAGTTGACTGTTCCATACTTCATTTTATTTTCCTCTTTTCCTATAATCGGATACAGTTATGATCTGCAACCGTTATTTTAATCTTCGTTCCATTCTGGAACAGACTTTTGCTTCTGAAAAGAACATCTATTTTCAGCATAATACCTTTCACATTTACATGATACTGCAATACATTTCCTTTCGGCGTGTTGTCCACAATGGTTCCCTCAAAGGTGTAATCCTCTTCTTTGCCATTTTCACCGATAATCTGAAGCGTTTCAGGGCGGATGGCAATTCCCTCCGGTGATGCAATTTTTTTCCCGGTAATCGCCGTAAACTCCCTCTCCGACAAAATATTGTAATTCCCGATAAAGGTTGCAGCAAATTTGCTCACTGGTGCCGTATACATTTCAATTGGATTACTGGACTGCTCAATTTTTCCTTCATGAAACAGATGAATCGTATCTGACATTACCATAGCCTCATCCTGATCATGCGTTACAAAAATCGAAGTAAGACCAAGTTTTTTATGTACTTCACGGATACTGTTTTGGAGAGACTTTCGAAGCTTTGCATCAATCGCACTCAGTGGCTCATCCAGAAGAAGAACCTTCGGCTGCTGCACAATACTTCTCGCCAGTGCCACACGCTGCTGCTGTCCTCCGGAAAGGTTGTCCGGATATTCTTTTTCTTTACCGGTAAGTTCTACCATCTCCATGGCTTCTTTTACTTTTTTCTTAATCTCTTCTTCCGGTTTCTTTTTCATCTTCAATCCAAATGCAATATTTTCTTCCACTGTCATGTTTGGAAAGAGGCTGTAGTGCTGAAAAACCATTCCAATATTTCTGTCCTTTGGTTCCAGATTGGTGATATCTTTCCCGTCCATGAGAATCTGTCCGGAAGAGATTTCTTCCAGCCCGGAAAGACAGCGCAAAAGTGTACTTTTTCCGCATCCGGAAGGTCCAAGCAAGGTCACAAACTGCCCTTTTTCAATCGTAAGATTTACATTTTTTAACACCTGATTTTCACCATAAAATTTATCAATATTTTTAAATTCAATATAAGCCATTTTGTTTTACCTGCCCTTCTTTTTATTTTTCTGTAAGTTGAAGACTGCCAGTGAAATCAGCAATGTTACAAGGAACAAAAGTACAATCACTGCACTTGCTTTTTGTCCCGACTGCTTCATCACCGCATACAAATACATCTGACCGGTAGGGAAATAGTTGCCCGCAAGCGTATTCACAATTACGAAATCGCCAAAGACAATGGCCAGTGCAAGCATGGCGGAAACCATAATTCCATTCACAATATTCGGCAAAATAATTTTCCAGAATGTATACAATTTTCCGGCTCCCAGCATCTGTGCAGCCTCCAGAAGACGCGGGGCATGAACCGCATTCAGATTGTTACGCACTCCCTGATAGATATAAGGAAGAACTACAATACAGTAGGTACACACCAGCATAAAAACTCTGTTGCAGAACGGCTCCGGTGCATTCGCATACAACCCAAGAACACTGATGGGAAGGATAACACCCTGTATCGCATAGGGTATTGTGCAGATAATTTTCATCATTTTATCAAGCTGCGGCAGATAAACAATTACCACATACATTGCCAGGAGAACTACTACCGTGCAAATGATAATGGGAATAACAGAGATCACAAGCGTTCTGCCGATGCATTGCCAGAAATAGCTGTCCTGAAACAAATCCAGATAGGCATTTATAGAAAATCCATTTGGCACGATTGTAATCCATTCTGTAAACATAGAATACAAAAATGTCAAAAACAGCGGAAACAGAAGATAGATTCCGATTATCCACAAAATCAGGCTGCTGCCTGCTTTTTTTCCTTTATTTCTCATTTTTTCCCCTCCTGTTTCCCTGAAGAATTTTCTCATTCATAAAAATCGAAAGAACCATCAGCAGCATTAAGATGACAGCAAGTGCGCCGCCCAAATGAGGATTCTGCACCACATCTCCCACAAACTGTTCTGAAATTCTGATTGGAAGAATCGAAACATTATTCATGACCAGCGCATATGCCGTGGCGTAAGCTGCAATGGCATTGGCAAACATAGTAGAAAAGGTTCCGAGAATACTGGGCATCAGTACAGGAATTCCTACTTTCATCCAGAAAATTCTGTTTGTTCCGCCCAAAAGACCGACGGCATCCTTCCATTCCTTTTTAATAGATTCAAAGGCAGGAAGAAGAAGCAGCAATGACAGGGGAATCTGAAAATAGATATAGGTAATCATAAGACCAACCACGGAATACAACGGAAAATTTCCCAGAAAACCGATTCCGTATTTCTGTCCGATCAAAGTCAGGACACCGGTGTTTCCAAGCATGATAATATAGGCAAATGCCAGCGGTACACCGGAAAAGTTTGAAACCATATTTAAAATACTCATAAAGATTTTTTTGGCGGTTCCGCCTTTTTCATAAGCTGCTTTTGCCCCGAAAAAGGACACCACAAGTCCGATTACCGATGAAAAAATTGCAATGATAAGGCTGTTTACAATCGCTGAACGATATAATGGTTTGGAAAAAATACGGATGTAGTTATCCAATGTAATCCCTACTTCCCCGCTATCCGGAGTAAAACTCCGGATAACAATGGATATAATAGGAATAATCTCAAACAACCCGATCAGAATTACAAAGGGAAGTAATGCAAACAGATATTGCTTTTTCTGATTTTTTCTCATAGCTGTTCTCCTTATTTTGCATAGGCGATAACTTCTTCATTCCATAAGGTTGGAATCTCTGCTACTGTTTTCTCCCACGCCTCCTGATCTTCTACCATTTTAATATTCTGATACTGCTCATCCGGAATCATCTTCTCTTCCAGTTCTGCCGGCAGTTCTATATCACGGACCGTTTTTGCATATCCTTTTGCAAGATTCAGCTGACCTTCATCACTTAAAATATACTCTCTTGTCAAAGCTGCAGCATACGGTCTCTTGGTATAGGCATTAATAATGGTGGTATATCCACTCTGAACAGATCCTTCCTTTGGAATACACATTTCAAAATCGGCATTCGGATTATTTGCCTTAATCTGCTCGCGGTAGCCGATACCGACAAAATCCCAGATAATCGCAACACCAATCTCACCTTTTTCAATTCGGCTGAAATTAAATTCGCCCTTGTCCAGTCTTCCCTGCTCTGCCAGCTTTCTAAAGAAATCCAGTCCCGGCTGAATGTTGCCCTCATCGCCACCCATGGCATAAGCGGCAGCCAATACTGCGTACTGTGCTCTGGTCGATTTTGCCACATCACCGATGGAGACAAGATAATCACCTTCCAACAAATCCTGGAAGGATGTCGGTGCTTCCGGAACCAGTCTTTTGTTCGTCAGAAGTGCCATTGTTCCGTAATATGCAACTACCCAGTCACCGTCATCATCTTTTGCCCAATCCGGAATTTCATCCCAATAGCTGGTTTTATATTTCAAAGTCAGTCCTTTTTCCTCGGCCACAGCTCCGTAGGTTTCTCCCACATCACCGATATCTTTTGTTGCATTATTTTTTTCTGCTTCAAACATTGCCAGTTCTTCCGCGGAAGAAAGATCTACATCCGTATGCTTCAACCCATAAGTTTCCGTGATTCCATTCCATGTATCTGCCCAGTTTGCCCAGTCATCCGGCATTCCTACAGAATTTACCTCGCCTTCTTCCTTTGCCTTGGCAGTGATTTCTTCCACTGACATGCTGTTCAGATCTACCGTTTCTGTTTTTGTACTTTCAGAGCTTCCGCATCCGGCCAGCATCATAGAAGATGCAAGAATAAGCGCTGTCAGTTTTACAAATCTCTTTTTCATGTGTGATACCTCCTGGTTTCTTTACTCTCAACGTTTTATTTTCTTTATCGACTTCCGTTTTAGCTTATTTCTTTGTGTAACAAAAACTTCAATACATAAAACCGTAAAGTTTTGTAAAATCCCGGGAAAATCACAATCTGTCAGCACACCGGAACCTGAATCTCCATCACTGTCTCCTCCCTGTTATCAGAAAGAGTTACATCTATTTTATAAATTTGCAAAATGTTTCCGCAAATTCTGTATCCTTTTTCCCGAATATAGCACTTAATTTTCTCAAAAGAAGAATCGTACTTTTCCAGTGTTCCATTCTTATAAAACATACAGACATAGTTGCCTTCCGGAATTCTTTTCAGATACGTTTCATCTGCATGCTTCGGCGATACCAAAAGCATGGGAATTGCCGAAATAAGGTCGTCACTGGGGGCCAGAAGCCGTTCATCCGTAAAAACTCCCACACGGTCACTTGCAATAATCGGTATCTTTTCCTGAACATAATTTTCCAGTTTGGTAAACGCCATGGCATGCTCCTCCCTGTCTCCTGATTCTTTTCCAAAGGTAACCATATAGCGCGCAGGAAAATATTTTTCAAATACAGTTTCCATCTCCGGAAGCTCAGAAAAACTTTCCAGAAACTTCAGCTTATGAATCAATATTTCATTCAATTGGATTTGTTCTTCCAGTTTTTTTTCAAACTCTTGCTGATATTTTTTCAGCATGGTGATTGATTTCTGAACATTTCTATTGTCAAAATACTCTTGTATTTCATTTAAACTCATACCGATTTTTCGCAGCTCCAGAATCGTTCCCAGTCTTTCGTACTGTCGGATCGAATACATCCTTCGACCACTTTCTGTTACATAATCCGGTTTCAGAAGACCGATTCTATCATAATGGCGAAGAGTTTCCGTTGTTATATTTTTTAACTTTGCAAGTTCTGATATTGACAGAACATATCTTGCCATCCTCATTCCCTCCATAAAAAAAGGACTCTTAAATGAGCCCCTTTAAAAAAATCGGATTCGACCATGCCGTCCTTCCATAGACATCTATGCATTCAACTCTTATGTATTCTTCATTTCCACGAAGAACAAACTCTGCCTGCGTAACATCGTCTTTTCCTGCTTGTGTTATCACCGAGCCACCTGCATTAATATAATTTCCTGCAATAAAATTTACCCGGTTCACCGGACTGCACTCTACATATACCGTATTATTTTTTATTCCCCAATCATAAATCTCGGGGCCTGTAGAAGAATAATAATTTCCATCAATAATCGAATTTATGATGGATTCATGATCCAGTTTTTCTGCCTTTACCATAATATATCCGCCAAAACTGTCATCCACAATCCCGTCATTGTGATTGTCATCTGAAGCAGCAGCGAAAATATGAGTTCCATTGCGCAGCATCACATCCCAATGCAGCGTATCAAATCCTGTTGCGCTTTCATTTACTGTTCCATAGTTGTAGACTTCCAGCGCAGTCAGACCTTCTGTATCAATAAAATCTGCTTCTCTTACCCTCGACCATACCGGATGATTATAAATGGTGATACATCCATGAGCCTTTAAATCATCTTGCAGTTCCTGAGCTGCCTTTGCCCCATCCCAGCTTCCATAAAATTCCCGTGCCGGATATTTCTGTTGATGAGAAAAAATACCTTTTTTCGCCTTTTTCTGCATTTCTTCATTTCCCAGAATGCCATGAATATGATGAATGCTTAAGCGTTCTGATCTGTTTCTTTTTTCATCTTTATACAAAACGGCTGTCGCCTCAATAGCCGGTAAAATAATAAACTCTTTGCAATCAAATTCTTTTCGGTAATCCGAAAATATATCATGGTCACTGATTGCCAGAAAATCATATCCATTTTTTCTATATAACTGTACTACCTCCGCTGCAGTTAAGCATCCATCCGAATCGGTCGTATGACAATGCAGATTTCCTTTATACCAATTTCCATCTTTACTAAATCCAGTAATCCTATTCTCCATAACCTTACACCTCCACTATTTTTTTATCATGCAACACCGCACCTTTCTATTATATCTTGGTAAAATCATTGTAAAATCAATTCCTGTAAATCAAAAGGAGGGACAGGGAACAGGTTTGTGTCCGGATTTATTTCCGGACACAAACCTGTCCCCTGTCCCAGCCTTTACTGGCGAATGTCAACAACCCCTGTCCGCAGCACATCCTCTGAAAATTCCAGGCTTTCTCCGCTGCCGCACAGATTCAGGTAGATATTTCCAAGATCACTTTCATTTACAATCCATGCCATTGCAACCTGTACGCGCTCCCCTGGTTTCAATGAGGAAATATAATTTCCTCCATTTCCGTATGCTTCCTTCTGGCTGAAATACGTCATCTCCATTGCTCTGGCAACGCTGTCTCCTCTAATGTAATCATATCCCTCTCCCGAATGGCTATAAATCTGATACTTTCCATTTTCCTGTTTTAACCGCATGAGACTGCCGATATACAGCATATGATTGATTGCGGTATCTGTGTTATTCTGATACGTAACTGTTACATAAACCAGTTTTTGCTGCACAGATTCCATTTTTACAACCTCATCCAATGTTTCCACACCATCTCCACTTCTGATATAAGAAAGCGTGTTCTGCACTAATTTTCCATCTTCTCCAATTGCTTCCTTCCATTCTTCCGGGATGAGATTTTCATCCAGAAGACTCAGGTCATCTGCCACCTGAACAGAATCTGCCGTTACGGAAATGTCATCGAAAGAAAGATATTCTCCTGCCTCATCTTCTCCGGTTCCTGTAATTTTCAATGTATCTCCTACTTCAAATATCTGTAAATCTTTCTGCTGAATCTCTGTGACACTTTCTGACCACCCCATTTCAGGTTCGATAAAATTGCTCCATGTATATAGATCCTTTGTTTCCATCACAGCATCTGTTTCAGAAATTGAAAGATTTTCTGCAACTTTCATGGCATCTTCTTTTTGCACATCATCTCCTATGTAAAGAATGACAACGCGATATTCCTCCGGACACAGCAGATAAATGCGCTGGTTAAATGACCCATCCTGTTCCAGATCCTGATATTGCAAATACACACCGGTTCTGCTTCCAAATGTCCTTTCTTCACTCTCGACAACGCCTGTATCTGTCAATATTTTTCCAAAATCATCACTGTCTAAAAGGACAGAACTAAAGGAAAAACCACCAAGATTAGGCGTCTCTGGATATGCCAGCCGATGTTCATCGACCCACTCCATCCCCTCCGGGATATATGCCGTCTCAATTTTAATATCATGAATCTTCTCAGGCAGCGCATAGTCACTGTCTGCAGAGATTCCGGTGTCCACACGATAGCGCCCCTGTTTTTCAAGATACATGCGGTACAGACCAGATCCGGCATAGGCGATGGTCGAAACGCCCAACAATGCTGCCACCACTGCTGCGGCCACACGCATGCTGCTCCATTTATATTTTTTTCGTTTTCTCTGCAAAATAGCTGTGCCGGAATCATTTTGTAATTGTTTGTTCACTTCTTCACAAATCATCTGATGAATAAACTCCGGCGTTTTTGGCATATCCTTTTTTATATCTTCCAATCTCATCATCCAAACACCTCCATCTGTTCCAGCTGTACTTTTAATTTTGCACGTGCCCTGGCCAGTCTTTTCTGAACTGCCCCTTCTGATATATCCAGAATCTGTGCAATTTCTCTGATACTGAAATCTTCGGCATAATACAAAACAACCGGAAGCTTCAGTTCATCCTTGAGCGAATTCACCGCCTGGTACAACTCGCTGTAATCGGTTTTCTCCTGCGCTTTTATCTCTGATAATGGCGTTGCCTCTTCCAACGAAACACATTTCTTTTCTTTCCGAAGGAACGTATAGCATTCATTGATCAAAATCCGCATCAGCCATGTTTTGGCATACTTGTCCTTCTTTAACGTATCTATTTTCTGAAATGCTTTCACAATGGTTTCCTGGATTGCATCGGAACAATCATAATCGCTTCGCAGGATTGTCTTTGCTGTGGAATACATCTGATGCTCTGATTCCAGAATCAATGCACCCAAATCTTCTTTTGTCAATGTGACACCTCCTCTATGCCGGCCAGCAATTTTCTTTACATAGATTAGACGTTAAAAGATTGGAAATATCCCTTTTTCCTTTTATTTTTTATATTTTTTAGTTGTTTGGTGGCAACAGAAGACTCCAGAAGTCTTGTATTCTATGGAATTGCTATAAGATTGCTGCCATATGATATATTTCAGACAGATAGACAAAACAAAAAAGAGCATGAAACACAGTCATTTACCGTTCTCTTCATGCTCTTTTTTAATCAAATTAAACAAGATGATAACATTCCATACATTCTGCAAGGATCTTTTCCGGATCATTTCCAAATATATCAAGCATCTCCGCCTTAATCAGAATGGTCTGATCAATTCCGAAATAATTTTTGGCAAGATCTTGAACATAATCATAACTATACCGACCATCATAAGGTCCGCCAGCAGTTGTCACATAATACAGATTTTTAGCTTTACACAATCCCTCTGGTCTTCCATCAGCTCCATATTTTGATACAATTCCAGTGACATATATATTCTCAATATACACTTTGAGTTCTGCCGGAAATGACAAATCCCAGAACGGTGCAGCAATCACAATGGTATCCGCTGCGGCAAATTGTTTCGCATAATCAAATATTGGATCCGAATAATTATTCTGATCAATCAACCGAGTACGATACTCCAGCCGCTCACCATCCATCGGAATCAAATGCTCATTTTCTAAATTTACTTCTTCATAATCGCCTAACTTATTAAGAAGTTTTCGTGCAAGTCTGTCTGTTCTGGATCCATCTCTTGGACAGCCGTTCACGTATAAAATCATGGTTTCTCCTTCCTCTGCCTGGTCTTCTCATGACTTTTCACCTTATTTTTTTGTCGTCTTGCTCACGGCATTACTCCACTTTCCTTCTGCCTTAACCTTCTGTCCCAATTCGTCCGTGTAATTCTTGTAGCCACGAATTCTGACATAGTACTTTTTGTTTCCTTTCAGGTTCTTGATGGTGCAGCTGGTCTTGCTCTTGGATATCTTAATGATTTTCCCGGAAGAGAAATTCTTGCTGGTGCTGTACTGGATTTCATAGCCGCTGACAGAAGAGTTCTTCTTCCAGGTAAGCTTGAACGCTTTGGATCCGGCTGTCACCTTCAGTCCACTCACTTTGCCGACCGTAGGCTTTTTGATAAGACTGTCGGTTGAATTTGCAAAGACAATTCCTGCCACATAAAATGGATGTCCCTGATTTGCTGCTACCGGATCATCCTCGGCATGATAGATCAATGTGAGTGCTACCCGGCCATCTCCCGGAACAGATGCAATCTCGAGAGGATTTCTGCCCTGACTATCCTTGGCCGTTGACTTGCTTCCCACATTCTCCAACTTATTTCCATTTACCGATTCTACCCAGAACTCCAGATTCTTTACATCGAAATCTCCGATGATGGTGGTGCCGCCCGTAACATTTTCGTAAGTCTTATCCCCGATACGAATTGTCAGCAGCGTAGCTGCATCGGTCTCTGTGGTCTCTGCCATGGCCTGCATCGGCGAAATCAGACTTACCAGACAGATACATAACGCCATAAATAAACTCCAAAACTTTTTCTTCATAAGATACTACCTCCTTTGAATTTGAACATTGTGAAAATTGCTGAATATTAACCTGAATTCCAACTCGATTACAATTCCGGTGGTGGCATCCCCCGTCTGTGTTTAATGAATATTTTGTAACTGTTCAGTACCCTCACAGATACAATATTTTTAGCTCTGTAAATCTCAAAATATCACTCTATTATTTCAATATCCACATAGCAGAAAAACCCCAGAAACACTAGGTCTCTGGGGTAATCTTACGCTTGGACATAGCGGTATCTACGATACCATTTTATATATATTGATCTGTCAATCAGAGATTACTCAACGATTGTAGCAACACGGCCTGATCCTACAGTACGTCCACCTTCACGGATAGCGAAAGTAAGACCCTG
>JAUNPJ010000129.1 GCA_030536755.1 Eubacteriales bacterium
ATTCCTGATTTCATCCGGCATTTTATCAATCGCACAGTCAACATTCGCTTCTATGTAAAAAGTTTCAAACATATAGCATCTTGTATACCCAAGATACCAGACTGCAGACAGATACTTTTTAAAAAAGGTTGCAAAGCCTTTTTGAGTATTCATATTTCCCAGAACTCTGCATTTATTGAACGCTCTGATTATCTCAAGGAAAATGTCCTTCTTTGTCAAATCACAATAATTCAGGAATTCTACCATCTCCACACAGATTCCCTCTTCTGAAACCATCCGAAAATAGAATCGAATCCATCTTATCCAGGCATCTTGATCTGCACCTGTAATTTTAAATGCCTGAAAAACGGGAAGATACTCTCATGAAAAGCATTGTCCTGAAACTGATTCCAGGCTTCCTTTTGTTTCTCTGCGGTTGTTTCCGGCAGAACATCTGCGATAATCCTGCGGGCAAAGGTCTCCATATCCGTATACTCTGAATGTCCATTTCCCACGATATTCCAGATTATCCGGTCGATTCTCTCATTGCTCTCCTTTTTCTTTAAAATATCTTCCGCTTCATTTGATATCGCTGTCCTCCTCTCGGAGCTGTCCTGAGGTTCTTCTTCCCGGACAATCAAATCATAGTGATAAGGGAAAAAAGCGAGAAGTGCATAAACCTCCCGATTATTTTCAGACTCCAGTAATCTTCCCCACTCTTCCTGCAGTTCTGCCCCTGATTCCTTGATTTTCTTTTCCAGCTCCCATACCGTGTACGCTCCATCTTTACCGGAGAACGTAAATGTATCGGTAACGCTTTTCCCGATTTCAAATTTTTCATATATTCCGTAGCAGAAGTTTTTAATGAACAAGGTTCTGACCAGAATATCACTTTTCTCCTTCGTGTGAAAAGCCTCATTCGCTTCATAATACGCTTTGATTTCCTGCAAAAATATCTTCACCCTTCGAATCGAAACATGCTCCAGGCAGAAAGATATCCTTCGAAGCTTTGATATTTCCGGAAGCAGGGAATAATTGTACACGCCAAACGCCACCAGATTCTTCACATTCTCTAAGCTGATGTACGAAAAGTCAATATCCATCTCACTCCATAGTTCTTCCACAATTCTGCTGTAGGATAGCGAAGTCAGATTCACGGAGTAAGGAATATATTTTTCCAGATAATCCCTGTCCAGTCCCAGATTGCGCTCCTCATATTGATAAATGACCACGATATTTTCTGAAGCAATCCGTTCTGAAATCGCAAACATATTTAATACGATTTCCATATTCTGCACACGGTCAATATCGTCAAATAGAATCATCAGCTTTTTCTTTAATTTCGAAACATCCTTTTTCAGTTTCTCAATCGAGGATGATATCGTATCATTCTGGTCCCACAGAAGTTCCTCTACCGGAAGTGTAAATGAATGGTTATGGAGTACCTTTTTCAACTTCTTTGAGCTGCTCGAAAGAATGCCATTTCTTTGCAGCACCCTGTCAATCTCTGAAATCAGGTTTGCCTCGACTTCTCCCAGCCTGCAGGACAAAAGGCTGATGTTTATGACTTCATACGCTTCCATTATCCCCGGTTCCTGACACAATCTTTCAATCAAATAACTTTTGCCGTCTCCCCAATCTGCATTAATACCCAGAATATTCACTCTATCCAGGAAATCCCGGATTCGCTCCAAATCATACATTCTTTCCGGAAACAGTTTTGAACCTGCTTTTTCTTTCTGGCTTGGCCGGAACAACGAAATCACGCACAGAGCCATCATCTCCAGCAGAACAACGCCAAGCTCCACGAGAACAGGACGATTGAAAATACTTGACAGGGTACCGCCCTTCGCCCATTTTGCGGCTGCAAAGGCCAGGATATTTCCCACCACAAATGTTGCTATCTTCCCTGCATACATTCCATTTTCTTTCCGGCCATAGGTAAGCAGAAAGATGCCTAATGACGCCGTTATCAGGGACAAATATTGAATTGTGTTCATTGACACCACATAAAATAACAGCAATGACAAGAGAAAGCTCTTCATGACATCCCTGCATCTTGCGGTAAACAAACGAAAAACATTAATAACCCTTTTCATAATTCTTTCATCTCCGGTAAAGATTATCTGCGTCGATAAAAACGGCAGAAATATTCTCGGCAATTGAATAACCGAGGATTCCCTGAGCCTATAACGAAATCAAAGCCCATCACTATCTCCGCTTCGTAAACAGTCATATGAATCCCTGCACCAAATCACCGCCAATCGCTTTCGCAAACGCAAGCTGCACCTGTATCGACTCCCGGACCTTCTCCACAATCGAATCGTTGAAGAACAAAGATTCCGTCAGTTCCAGTCCAATCTGGCCCTTCGGGATGTGGAACTTCTTTGCAATCTCAAATCTGCCGCAGTAGAAAATATTCCATGTTCTCTTTCTCTTGTGTTTATACACGACTGTTTTTCCTTTACTTTGCCAAATCGTAATAATCTTTTTCGTATCCTTAGCAATCAGATCGCACATCCTTCAATATCTTAACCTTTTCATGTTTTCCATGATACTCTTAATATTTTCAACCGTATTATTGACTTTTTCTTCTTTTCTTTCAGCTATAATCCTGTGTCTGAACATCTATGACGCGGATACCCGGTTTATTCAGCACTATTCTGAGAAGCAACTCTGCACAATCAAAGTTTTTGAAAATAACCGTCATAAAATCGTCATCCAAAAGGCGGTAGTTCTTTAACTGCTCCAGATTCTGTTTCTGCATTTTTTGCATCATATCCCCACTGTCCATCTAATTGTTCACACCACAAATATTCAAGGTCTTCCGGTCGGTTCTGGCAGCTTCTGATCTGTTCTGCCCATTGTTGAAGGCGGACTTGCTCTGCGACTAAACTTATTTGAGATATCATGGCTCAAACTTCAACTATAAATGAAAGGTACCCGCTATTTGACGTTTACGT